>NZ_JARJBD010000281.1:0-1507 GCF_029269925.1 Rhodococcus sp. T2V | reverse complement strand
TATGCGGATGGTTCGTTGTGCTGGGGTGGCGTTTTCCATCCTGGTTCGATCCAGGGTTGGTGGTTCGGTAGGCCGAGGCAGAAGCGCGCCGTCGGTGCGGTGGTGCCGAACTCGAAGGCGACTGCGCCGAATGTTTGCGTTCGGCGGTCGTGCCCGGGTATGACGCACAGGGGTGCGGTGCGGTCGCCGAGAAGGCGCTCGGCGGCGGTGCGGTCCCGGACGGACCTCACGCTTGTTTCGAGGAAGTCGAGGCGAACTCGGGAATCGGCGATCCGTCCCTGCCTCTGTAATTCCTGTTCGGCGTCGGGGTCGATGTCGTTGTTCGCTAACGGGTGGTTGGTGTGCAGTAGCACCGGTGACCGCGGCAGGCAACTGGCAATGACTGCGGTAGAGGAACATTCGATACCGTGAAGGCCGCGTGCATCCGCCACCGCGTAGTGTTGGCCGCTCGCGTGCGAGATATGGTGCAGAAAGTTCACTGCCTCCGTGCGCGAGGTGGCGGTGAGTGCGCCGCGGATCGCGGCGGCCACCGGCAGACCGGCGCGGTTGTGGCGCAGCATGCCGAGCGCGTTCACGCATACCGCGATCCCGGCTGCGTTGATCCCGGTCAGCCCGATCATTCCCGCGGAAGTCAGTACCAGCGCTTCCGGGCCGGCTTCCGGACGGACGCGCAGAACGATTTGGGAGCCGTCCATGAAATCGGGCAGGTCCATGTTCTGGGCGAGGAACACACCATCGGTGTCGGCTCGTCCGAGGACACTGCAGCCGAGTTCGAGATGTTCCCGGTGCACCCACCACTGTTCGTCCATGAAGTTGTACGCGAGGATCTCCGCGAACGGGACGCCCGCTGCCTCGGCGATACCGCGCATCTCCTCGGCCAGGTCGGGTACGGCGGCCTCGACCGCGGCGCGCAGTCCCGTCGCCGCCAGGTGCTGACGACTGTGGGCGCTGGTACCGGCGCGCCATCGAGCCAGGGTGGTGTGGATCACGTCGCGGGCCTGCTCACCGTGGGCACGCCCACGCGCCCGACCCGTTCCGGCGCACTCGACGACCGTCATCACGCCTCCACCCCATACTCTCGACCGTCATGTGACACAGCGCCGTCACCGAGCCGACCTCGCCACCCCAGGTCAGCTGACCGCTCCGTTCGTCAGCAGGTCGACGACCGCCGCCAGCGTGCCGGCGCGCGCGAACTCGGCGCGTTGCTTCTCCGCCCCCGTCCCCTCCCGCAGGACGGTGTCGAGGCCCGATTCGAGGAAGGCCCGATCGCTCGCACCCAGTCCCGGGGCTACGCACGCGCCCAGCAGTTCCAGCTGCCGGCGGATCGGCAGGGACCGATCGGTCGCCGGGCTGGTGCATTCGCCGTCGAGACCGTCCCGGGCCGCACGCCACAACTGCGCCCGCAGCAACTCGGCACGCAACCACGGCACCGTGTCGCCGTCCCTGATCGACCGCAGCGCCCACCCGACGAGGCCCTTCACCACCACCGCGTAGAGCGCCGCGTGCG
>NZ_JARJBD010000280.1:0-1532 GCF_029269925.1 Rhodococcus sp. T2V | reverse complement strand
GTTCGGAGAGGACCACGGTCTCGGTGTCGAGGTGGTCGACGAGTCCACTCAGGTGGCCGAAACGACCGTCGACGCTCTTCGGCAGGCTAAGGTCGTTGCCGTTCAGAATCGTGGGATCGGCTACTGGATCATCGCGACGGCGGCTCTGGTGATGCTTGCCGAGCAGTCAGCGTTCGGTTTCACGCTGTACAGTCCGGTCCTGGGTAGCATCGCTGTGCAGTATCAGACCAGCAACGTCGTGTGGGTCATGACGACGGTGATGCTCGCGGGCGCAGTGGCGGTTCCGTTCTTGTGCAAACTTGCCGATGTGTACGGGAAGAAGCGGATCCTCGGTGGTGGCGTCGTCGCCACCGCGCTGGGCTGTCTGCTCTGTGCCGTTGCGCCGTCGTTCGGTGTGTTGCTCGCCGGCCGAGTTCTGATGGCGGCAGGATCCGCGTTCGCAGTCATTGCGGTGGCGCTGATGCGGGACGTTTTCCCGCCACGGATGCGATCGCTGGCCATCGCGCTGGCGCTGAACGGGTCGGGCATCGTGCTCATCGTCGGTCCATTGCTGTCGGGATGGTTGGTAGGAATCTGGGGGGTGGGGGCGCCCTTCGTCTTCCAGTTGGTGATCTGCCTGGTCTCCGGGGCGATTGCGCTGGCCATTATTCCGGAGACACCACTTCGTGTCCTCGCTCGGGTGGACTATCTGGGAGCCGCTCTCCTCGGCTGTGGTGTCTTCGGCATTCTGATCGGCCTGTCTCAGGTGCAGAATCGAGGATGGGATCAGTTCACGGTCGGCTTCACGACTATCGGCCTGCTCGCACTGGCGGTGTGGACGCTGCAGTCGAAGCGGAGCAGTGACCCGTTGGTGAACCTCAGGCTCATCTCCCGTCATGCGGTGGCAACACCGGTGGCCGCGTCGGCGCTGTTCTATGGCGTGACGGCGAGCGTGAACGTCCTGGTCGTGCTCCAATGGTCAACCCCGAAAGATGTTGCACCCTACGGCCACAGCCTCAACGCCCTGCAAATTGGGCTGTGGACCATTCCGTTCGGAATTCTCACTGTTGTCGCCGGAATCGTCGTCGGGCTCACTGTCCGATCGATCGGCTACCGCACCCATATGATCATCGCAGGTGTCTGCTGGACAGTTCCATCGGTGTTTCTTGCCTTCAATCTCGACGCCTCGCCGGCGGTCGCGATCGCCGTCTACGGCATCTACGGCATCGCGACGATGTCGATAGCGGCAGCTTCCAGCCTGATTCTCATCGCCACACCCGAAGACCAGCGGAGCGTCGCCCTCGGCATGAATGCATCGGTCAATTCGATTGCGGGCGCGGTGGTGCAAGTTCTGATCTTCGCCATCCTCGGCAGTTCCGTGGCCGCTGTCGTGGCCGGCTCACCGGTATACACACCCGAGGCATTCCAGGCGGCCTACCTCACCGCAGCCGCCGTCGGAGCCCTCGGATTGATCGTTTCTCTGCTGATTCCACATGGCCGCCGCCAGCCCAGATCAGAACCCCCGACCTCCGATCCCCAGTCGGATAGCCCCC
>NZ_JARJBD010000028.1:0-113833 GCF_029269925.1 Rhodococcus sp. T2V | reverse complement strand
CCATCGACGCACACGACGCCTGATGCCCACCCACCTTCAACCCCGTCGGATTCGGCCGAACCCGGTTGGCGTGATGGATCATCGACGTCGCCAACCACAACACCCGATGCTCGATCTCCACGAGTGCTTCCGGAGTGATCAAGCGCGGGGCGAGTTGGTTCGTGTGGGCATCGATCGTGCGGGCGTCGTTCATTGTGTCGTCCTTGCCTGTGAGTTCCGGGCACCGAATCCGATCCTCCTCGGCCCAGTTCGTGAGCGAGGCGGATCGGCGGTGACGGGCAGGCGGACCTGTGGGAACCGGCCTCACCGCATCTTCGAGGTCTCGTGTGCAGATCTCTCACAACAGTCGACCATCGGAACGCACTTTGAGCAATACCAGTGACCAAACTCGAGCATTCTGCGCATTCACGGAGCGAACGCCGCAGTCGACGGTTGCCAAAATGCCCAGCACGACCGCCACCGCTACCGCCCGGCGCTACCCTGACCGGAAGGGCTGTTCACAGCGCACACCACTCAGGGGGATCGATTTTGACCACCACACCAGACCGCGTTCGCACGGCGTTCCCGGACATCAGTTCGCGTGCGTGGGAGCACCCCGCGGACCGGGCGGCGCTCGTCACCCTGCGCACGCTGAAGGGGTTCGACACCGTCTTTCGGACCATCTCGGGTCTGCTGCAGGAGCGTCAGCACCGGCTGATGTACCTGGCCACATCGGTGCGCGTCGACGAACGGCAGTTCAGCGATCTCCACGACCTCCGCAGCGATTGCGTGCGGATCCTGGGTGCCGACGAGACCCCTGAGCTGTTCGTGCTGCAGACCCCGGTGGTGAATGCCTTCACCATCGGCATGGACCGGCCGTTCATCGTGGTCACCACCGGGTTGCTCGACGTGATGAACTACGAAGAGCAGCGGTTCGTCATCGGTCACGAACTCGGGCACGCGCTGTCCGGGCACGCGGTGTATCGCACGATCCTCATGCACCTGATGCGGCTGGCCGGGACCATCGGCTGGATGCCCATTGGCGGGTGGGCGCTGCGCGCGATCATCGCCGCGCTCATGGAATGGCAGCGTAAGTCCGAACTGTCCGGCGACCGTGCCGGATTGCTGTGCGGGCAGGACGTCCACACCGCCCTCCACGTGCAACTGAAGCTGGCCGGCGGTTCCCGGGTGAGTGAGATCGACACCGACGCCTTCCTGGCCCAGGCCGCGGAGTACGACGCGAGCGGGGACCTCCGCGACGGCGTCCTCAAGCTCCTCAACATCGAACTGCTCGCCCACCCGTTCTCGGTGTTGCGGGCCGCCGAGTTGAAGAAATGGGTCGACAGCGGCGCCTACGCGGCAATCCTGCGCGGGGAGTACCCGCGCCGGCACGAGGACGACGACGCCAAGATCAGCGAAGAGTTCCGCAAGGCCGCGAAAACGTACAAGCAGAATTTCGACGCCTCCAACGACCCGCTGATCCGCATGCTCCGCGAGATCGGCAGCGGACTGGGCACCACCGTCGACGCCGTCGGCACTGGTGTCGGCGACGTCGCGGCGGACATCAAGGAACGCTTCACCCACTGGCGCCGGAACTCCGACGGCAAGAGGGATTCCGACGGCGACAGCTGACCGTCAGTCGGCCATCGCCTCCGCCAGCTCCTCGACCTCCTGGATGACCGGTTCGGGTACCCGCACCGGTCCGGGGGTGTAGGTGACCGACCGCAGTCGGCCGGTGAACCGGAACGTCCCGCGCCGTTCCCGCAGATCCCACACCACCGGTCCACGGGCGTCGACGCCCACCGAGATCCCGGTCCACGGAGCCATGCCCACGAGCTGGAACTGGTCGTCGAGGGTGGCGACGTCGGTGGTGACGCCGGCCGCGTCGGTGAGCGCGACGGTGAAGTTCCACCGGACGGATTCGGTGGCCTCGGCCCGCACCTGCACAGCCACCACACCCTCACCCAGGGGCGCCGACGTGTGCGCGACGCGGCCGTAACTGTTGACCGCGAACACGATTCGACCGCCCTCGACGTAGAGCACGTAACCGCCGTGCGGATCGCCGTGCGCAACGAGCACTCCCTCCTCGCCTGCGGCGATCTCGTGGGTGGCGACGTCGATGGTGAAGTCGCGGTACTGGATCAGCACGCTGGACCGGTAGCGTTCCAGCGTGGGCGTGCCCGCGAGGATCTTCACCGGTTCCGCGAGCCGGCGCTCGTCGGGCCGGCGCTGCACGGCCTTGCGGTCGTTGAGGATCGGGAACACGGTGTTGTGCCAGGCCGCGCGATCCCACGCCTCGGCGAGTTCCTGCACCTTCTCGGGGAAGAGGTGGGCGACGTCCGCGGTCTCGGCGGGGTCGGATTCGACGTCGAACAGTTGCCACTGCGGATCGTCGACCCGGGTCGGATCCGTGTGCAGCGACAGCAGTTTCCAGCCGTCCCGATAGAACCCGCGGTGACCGCCGAACTCGGCGTACTGCTCCGTGTGCGGAGTGGGCTGCGTGGCGTCCCGCAGGACGTCGGCGATGCTGACGCCGTCCCGCTCCTGCGCGGGAAGCCCGTTCCGATGGGTCGGCGTCTCGAGTCCGGCGAGGTCCAGGAGGGTCGGGGTGATGTCGGTGACGTAGGAGTAGTGCTTGCGCAGCCCGGTGTCGCCCTCGTCGCGCCGGAGCCCGGCGGGCCAGGACAGCAGGAACGGCACCCCGAACACCGCCGGCGAACGTCTGCCCCTTGTAGAACCGGAACGGCGTGTTGGATGCCTGACCCCAGCCGCGCGGGTAGTGGACGCCGATCTTCTCCGAGCCGATCAGTTCCTCGTCGTGCGGGACGTCGCGCACCCAGTCGGACGGCACCGGTCCGTGCACGAATTGACTGAAGTACGAACGGGTTCCCGCCGCACCACCCTCGGCGGTGCCGCCGTTGTCGGAGGTGAACACGATGATGGTGTTGTCGGTTTCGCCGAGTTCGTCGAGGGTGTCGAGGACCCGGCCCACGCTCTGGTCGATGCTGTCGACCATGGCGGCGTAGACCTCCTGGTACCGGGCGAACCGCAACTGCTCCGCTTCGGTGAGCTCGTCCCACGGCGGGGCGTCGTAGCCGGGTTCGGTGTTTCGCTCGGCGATCGGCGTTCCGGGAGGGAAGAAGCCGGCCTCGATCTGCGCGTCGAACCGGTTGCGTCGCAGGGTGTCCCAGCCCTCGGTGTAGCGGCCGCGGTACTTCGCGAGGTCTTCGGGCTTGGCCTGGTGCGGCCCGTGCATGGCGATGTGCGAGAAGTACAGGAAGAACGGCTTGTCGGCGTCGTGGGCGCGCAGGCTCTTGATGCGGGCGACGGCCTTGTCGGTGATGTCGTCGGTGACGTAGTAGTCCGGCGGGTACTCCTCGACGTCGACCACCGAATTGTCGGCGATCAACTCGTTCGGATAGTAGAAGGAATTCAGCCCTTCGAGGGAGCCGTAGTAGCTGTCGAATCCGCGCTGCAGCGGCCAGGAGTCGCGGGTGCGCCCCGGTGCGAGGTTGGTGTCGCGCGCGAGATGCCACTTCCCCACCGCGTGGGTGGCGTACCCGTTCGCGCGGAGGATCTCGGCGAGGCTGAGCGCGTCGTCGGCCAGTTCCATCCGCAGCCCGGGGAAGCCGGGATCGAAGTTCGCGACGCTGCCGTATCCGGCGCGGTGCGGGTTCAGCCCGGTGAGCAGCGCAGCGCGGGCCGGTGAGCAGACCGAGGTGGTGTGATAGTTGGACAGCCGGTAGCCACTGTCGGCAAGCCGGTCGAGGTTGGGGGTGTCGATCTCGGAACCGAACGGCCCGATATCGGAGTAGCCCATGTCGTCGATGAGGATCACCACGATGTTCGGCGCTCCGGCCGGGGCCTTCGTCTCCGGCTTCCACCACGGCGTCGACTCCGCGCTCGTCCGCCCGATGTGTCCGCCGAATCCGTCGTACCCTCGCGCGCCCGACGGGATCTGCTGCCGACCGTCGACACCGCTGGTTCCGTTACTTCCCACTTCGGGCACGCGCGCAATCCCTTCACTCACGGAGAAAGGATTTCCCCGCACATGTGGGGGAATCGTACGGATGCTCACGACCTCGGCGAGTGGTTTGAATCACGAAGATTCCAAACCACGTTCACCAGCTGTGACCTGCATCGCCCGAAACCGGTGGCAGAACGTGATCTGCGCAATGAAAGGGGCCACTTTTACACGCGCGTAAGAATTTCAGGACAGGATTTGCGGTGAACGTGCTCCTGCCCGCGTGTGATCGTCCAGAAAGCTGTACCACTGTGCTCCAGCTCATCTCGATACTCGGCCTTCTCCGACGTGCCGGCTCCACCGCATGGCCGTCGCTGCGCACCGCGTTGCTTCGCTTCGCGGGGTACCTGGTGCCGATTGCGCAGACGGCGGTCACCGCCGGGGCGGCGTGGTGGGTGTCGGTCGAGGTGGCCGGTCACGAGCAGCCGTTGCTGGCCCCGCTGGCAGCGGTCGTGTGCCTTTCCGTCGCGCGCGGCGCCCGCAGTCGCCGCGCCGGTGAACTCATCGCCGGTGTCACCATCGGAACGATCGTGTCGGACGTCGTCGTGCGGTACATCGGCAACGGCCCGTGGCAGATCTGCCTCGTGGTGGCGGTGGCCATGTCTCTGGCGGTGCTGCTCGACGGTGGCTCGGTGATCGTGCTGCAGTCGGGTTCGTCGGCGGCGTTGGTCGCGGCGATGGCGTCTGCGACCGCCGCGCACCCGTTCGACCGGGTCGTCGATGCGTTGATCGGGGGCGCACTGAGTCTGGTGGCGTTGTCCGTGTTGCCCACCGACCCCGTCCGGCGGACGCGCCGGTGCGCCGCCGCGGTGCTGGACAGCGTGTCCGCTGCCCTCCGGCAGACGTCGAAGGGACTTGCCGCCGGGGATGTCTCCGCACTGGAGGACGCTCTCGCACTTGCCCGTTCGACGCAATCGACCATCGACAGCATGCGCGTCGAACTCCGCTCCGGATCCGAGGTGGCACGGATTTCACCGATTCACTGGCGGGGACGTCGGCGTATCGGCCGGCTCGCGTCGATCGCGGACCCGATCGACAATGCCGCACGCAACACCCGGGTTCTGGTGCGGCGGGCCCTGATCGCCACGTACGACGGCGAGCGGGTGGACCCGCAGTTGGCGGACGCCGTCGCCGAACTGGCGCACCTCGCCGATCGGATGCGGCTGATGATTCTCGCGACTCCCGCGACGAAGCCCAACGAAATCCAGCTCAGCGACGAACTCGAACGGTTCGCGCGCTCACTGCCGCAGCAGGAAATCTCGGCCGGGTTCTCCTCAGCGGTCGTGTCCGCGCAGGTGCGATCGATCGTCATCGACTTCTTCGAGGTGTGCGGCATCCCGCGCGCCGTCTGCCGTCCGATGCTGCCCCGCCCCGCCCAGTACGCGGGAGCCGCGTAGCCGGTCGACCTCAGGACAGCTCGAGCCGGCACTCCTCCGGCGCGCGGGAGTTGTCGATGACGCAGAACCGGTTTCCCTCGGTGTCCGCCAGCACGACGAAGTCCGAGTCCTCCGGGTAGCGATCCCACGGCACCCGCTGCGCGCCGAGACCGACGAGTCGTTCGATCTCGGCGGCCTGATCTCCGCCGTCGCGGGCGTGCAGGTCGAGGTGCAGCCGTGGCTCGGGTTCCGCGTCGTGTTCACTCTGCTGGATCGCGAGCACCGGTCGGCCGTCGGGCAGCGTCAGGTTGGTGAAGCTGTTGTCGCCGACCGGCGGGAGCGCGGTCAGTCCAAGTGCCTCGGTCCAGAACCTGACTGCGCGGTCTATGTCGCGTGCCCCGATCACGGTCGTTCCCAAGATGAGCATGATCCGAACTTATCCGCTGCGCCGGGTAGCGGTGGACGATGTGGGGTGTGGAATTTCAGGATGCGGTGTTGCGGCCCCTCGCCGAGCGGTTGTGCCGCATCGACGGCGTCGTCGGAGTCACCCTCGGCGGCAGCCGCGCCCGCGGCACGCACACGGCGGAGTCCGACTACGACCTGGGCGTCTACTACCGCGGGGCGCTCGACACCGACGGGCTGACCGCGCTCGCGCGGGAGTGGGCGGGCGCCGGGGCGTCGGCGACCCGCACCGGGGAATGGGGTCCGTGGGTCGACGGCGGGGCGTGGCTGTCGTACGACGGCCGGGCGGTGGACTGGCTGTACCGCGACCTCGACCGGGTGGCCGCGGTCTGGCGGGACGCGCAACAGGGGGTGTACGGGTTCCACGCTCAGACCGGTCACCCGTTCGGATTCGCGGACTTCGCGTACGTGGGCGAACTCGCGTCGGCGGTGATCCTCGCCGATCCATCCCGACAGCTCGGCGAGTTCCGCACCGACATGCTGCACTATCCGGACGCACTGCGTGACACGTTGGTACGGCGCGGGCTGTGGGAGGCGGAGTTCGTCACTGTGCTGGCCCGCAAGGCAATCCCGCGCGCCGACACGGCGTACGTGGCGGGGTGCCTGTTTCGCGCGGTGTGCCTGTGCGCCCACGCCCTGCACGCGCACGCCCGGCGCTGGCTCATCAGCGAGAAGGGCGCGATTGCCGCCGCCGGCGCCCTGCCGAACGCACCGGCCGACTTCAGCCTTCGCGCTCACGCCGTCCTCGGCCGGCTCGGCACGACACCCGACGAGTTGACCGCCGCTCTCACGCTGGCCGAACGGCTCGTCGCGGACACTCGCGACGCCTGCCCGCTCACCTGAGCATGCGCATCCTCAGCCCTCCTCCCCGAACCGCCCGCGGGCCTCGACCGGAATCAGCGGCTTCTCCGCCCGTGCCCTGATCTGCTGGACCGCCCACGTGTTGCCGTCGGGATCGGCAAAACCGAAGAACGTTCCCCCGTCACGCTCGTCGAACACGGTGATCTCACTGACCTCGACACCCCGGTCGAGCAGTTCCTGCCGGGCCGCAGTCGCGTCGGCGACCACCAGTTGCAATCCCCGCATCGACCCCGGTGCCATCTCCGTGTGCGACGGGAGGTCGCCGATCACGATCGAACACCCCGAACCGGGAGGCGTCAGCTGCACGACGTGCATGTGCTCGTTGGTGGTGTCGTGATCGAGGTGGAAACCGAGTTTGTCGCGGTAGAACGCGACGGACCGATCGATGTCACCGACGGGCAGAACGACCACTTCGAGAGTCCAGTCCATGATGCGAATTCCTCCGGATAGTTGGGCAGCAAGATTGCTCCGCATCAGATACTGGCACCGTTCCGCATCGCGTGGTGGCGCAACGACGCAGAACTCAGCCGTGCGTGTGCAGCGGTTTCCCCGACAGCGCGAGCATCGCTTCGCCCAGCGCCTCGTTCTGCGTGGGGTGCGCGTGGACGAACGGCGCGACGTCGGCGGGCAGGGCCTCCCAGGCGACGGTCAGCTGGGCCTCGCCGATCAGCTCGCCGACGCGGTCGCCGACCATGTGCACACCCACCACCGGGCCGGTGTCTCCGGCCCGTACGACCTTGATCCCGCCGGACGTTCGCAGGATCTGGCTCTTGCCGTTGCCGGCGAGGTCGTACACCACGGACGTCGCGTCGCCGTGCCGTTCACGGGCGGCGTCCTCGGTGAGGCCGACGGACGCGACCTCCGGATGCGAGTACGTCACCCGCGGAACGAGATCCTCGGCCACCGGAACCGGATCGAGGCCGGCGATCTCCTCGGCGACGAAGATTCCCTGCTGGAAACCGCGGTGCGCCAGCTGAAGTCCGGCCACGATGTCCCCGACGGCATACACGCCGTCGACGGAGGTACGCAGCCGGTCGTCGGTGACGACGAACCCGCGGTCGAGGGTGATGCCGTGTTCGGCGAATCCGCAGTCGCCGGTGCGCGGTCCCCGCCCCACCGCCACCAGCAGGATGTCCGCCTCGAGGGTGTCGCCGTCCGCGAGTTCCACGAGGACGCCGTCGGCGGTCTCCTTCGCCGCGGCGACCGTGACGCCGGTGCGGGTGGCGATCCCGCGTTTGCGGAACGCGCGTTCGAGTTGCTTCGAGCACCACGGATCCTCCGCCGCGACCAGGCGCGGCAACGCCTCGACGATGGTCACGTCCGCACCGAACGATGCCCAGACACTGGCGAACTCGACACCGATCACGCCACCCCCGAGAACGATGGCCTTCTCCGGGACGAACCCGAGGTTCAGGGCCGTGTCGCTGGTGACGATGCGCTCACCGAGCTCGATGGACGGAACGGTCCGGGTGTAGGAGCCGGTGGCGAGCACCACGGACGTTCCCGTGTAGCGGGTGCCGGCCACCTCGATCGTCCTGTCTCCGACATACTGTCCGTGACCGGTCACGACGGTGATCTTGTGGTGGGCGACCAGGCCTCGGAGCCCCTTGTGCAACCGATCGATCGTGCCGTTCTTGTACCGGTGCACCGCGTCGATGTCGATGCCGTCGAACGTCGTTCGCACGCCGAACTCCGCACCGGTCCGCGCGGCATCGGCGATCTCGGCGGAGTGCAGCAGCGCCTTGGTCGGGATGCAACCCCGGTGCAGGCAGGTTCCGCCGATCTCGTCCGCCTCGATCAGCGTGACCGACAGCCCGAGTTGCGCAGCCCGGAAGGCGCAGGCGTAGCCGCCGGAACCACCACCGAGGATCAGGACGTCACTGTGTGCATCAGCCATCAGAGCCTCCCCAGCACGGTGATCGGGTTCTCGATGAAGTCGGCGAACGATCTGAGGAATCCGCCGGCGACGCCGCCGTCGCACACCCGGTGATCGAAACTCAGCGACACCTGCATCACCTTCCGGACGGCCAACTGCCCGTCCACGACCCACGGTTTGTCGAGGATACGACCGATGCCGAGGATCGCGGCCTCGGGATGATTGATGATCGGGGTCGAACCGTCCACACCGAACACGCCGTAGTTGTTGAGGGTGAACGTGCCCCCGGTCAGCCGCGACGGCTGGAGCGTCCCCGCACGGGCCAGCGCCGTGGTGTCCCGCAGTTGCCGGGCGAGGTCGACGGTCGTGAGCGAATCGGCCCGCTCGATCACCGGGACGACCAGCCCGCGTGGGGTTTGCGCCGCAATACCCAGGTGCACATGGCCGTAGCGGACGATCTCGCCCCGTTCGGTGTCGACCGCCGAGTTCAGTTCCGGGTACCGCGCGAGCGCCGCGAGCGCCAGGCGCGCGAGCAGGGCCATCAGACCGACCTTGTCGTCTTCGGGCAGTGCGGCGTTGATCGTGCGGCGGGCCTGCACGAGTTCGGTGGCGTCCACATCCACCCACGTCGTCGCGTCCGGAATTTCGCGGCGGCTCGTGGACAGTTTGTCGGCGACCGCTTTGCGCAGGCCCTTGATCGGAATCCGCTGCACGTCGGCCGTCTCGGGAGTGGTGGCGAGTGCCCGCTCGACGTCGGCGCGGTTGATCACACCACCGGGACCACTGCCCGGCAGCCGCGACAAGTCGAGGTCGTTCTGCCGCGCGAGGTTACGGACGACCGGTGAGATGACCCGCGTCGCAAAAGCCTTGGGGGCCTGCGTGACTTCGCGGTTCGCGGCGACACGACGCCGGCGCCGACCGGTGTCCTCACTGGTGCCGTACCCGATCAGGACGTTGCCGGAGCCGAGCCCCCGGGTCGCTCCGCAGGCTCCGCCCCCGGCCCGCTCTTCCTCGCGGTACTGCTCGTGCGCGGCGGGGGTCCCGCTGACAGTGATCAGCGGCGTGCCCACCTTCAACGTCGAGCCTTCGTCGCCGTGCAGGGAGATCACCGTGCCCTCGAAGGGAATCGGCACCTCGACCGCGGCCTTGGCGGTCTCGACCTCGACGACCACCTGGTCGATGGTGACGGTGTCGCCGACCCGGACTCGCCATTCGGCGATGTCGGCCTCGGTGAGTCCCTCGCCGAGGTCAGGGAGCAGAAAGACCTGGCCGCTCATGCTGTCACCGCCCACCGGGTGTCGGCGGAATCGTTCCACTGCAACCGGTCGACGCTGTCGAGGACGCGGTCGACGTTCGGCAGGTGCAGGCGTTCGAGTTTCGGCGCCGGGTACGGGATGTCGAATCCGCTGACCCGCAGCACCGGGGCATGCAGATGATGGAAGCAGCGTTCCTGGACGCGGGCGGCGATCTCGGCGCCGACACCGGCGAAACCCTGCGCCTCCTGAATGACGATGCACCGGCCGGTCTTCCGGACCGACGCCATGACCGTCTCGTCGTCGAACGGCACGATCGACCGCAGGTCGATCACCTCGAGGTCGTGACCCTCCGCCGCGGCGGCCTCGGCGGAGTCGAGCGCGACGGTCACCGACGGACCGTAGGCGACGAGGGTTGCGTCCCGTCCGGCGCGCAGGACGGCTGCCTGCCCGATCGGCGCACCCACCGTCAGGTCGACGTCGGCGCGGGAGAAGTACAGCCGTTTCGGCTCGAGGAAGATCACCGGATCCGGGTCGTCGATCGCCGCCCGCAGGAGGGTGTAGGCGTCCTCGACGGTGGACGGGGCCACCACCTTCAGCCCCGGGGTGTGGGCGTAGTAGCCCTCGCTGGAATCGCAGTGGTGCTCGACGCCGCCGATGCCGCCGGCGAACGGGATCCGGATGACGATCGGCACCGACAGCGCGCCCTTGGTGCGGTTCCGGATCTT
The DNA here is from genome assembly GCF_029269925.1 of Rhodococcus sp. T2V. Taxonomy (NCBI): domain Bacteria; kingdom Bacillati; phylum Actinomycetota; class Actinomycetes; order Mycobacteriales; family Nocardiaceae; genus Rhodococcus; species Rhodococcus sp. T2V. The sequence goes on along the minus strand of NZ_JARJBD010000028.1, from coordinate 103,274 downwards.
CGCGACGTGGGAGACGATCTGCTCGAACGCCGGGTACGCGAACGCGTCGAACTGCATCTCGACGACGGGCTTGAACCCGGCCATGGCCATACCGATGGCGAATCCGATGATTCCGGATTCGGCGAGCGGGGTGTCGAAGCAGCGGTCGTCGCCGAAGTCGCGGGTCAGTCCGTCGGTGACCCGGAAGACGCCACCGAGCGTGCCGACGTCCTCACCGAAGACGACGACGTTCTCGTCCGCGGCGAGCGCGTCGCGCAGTGCGGTGTTCAGGGCCTGAGCCATGGTGAGGGTGGGCATGATTCAGTGCTCCTCGGATTCGGCGGCCAGTTCGGCCTGCACCTGGGCCTGCTGTTCGCGCAACTGTGGGGTGGGTTCGGCGAAGACGTGCCGGAACAGATCGAGCGGGTCGCGGGGACGGTCGACGTTCATCCCGGCGCGCAGGGCCGCGGCGGCGGTGTCGGCCTCGGCGGTCAGGGCGTCGACGGCCGCGTCGTCGAGCAGGTTCTGGCCGCGCAGGTACTTCTCGAGCCGGGTCAGCGGGTCGCGTCCGAGCCACTGCTCCACCTCGGACGAATCGCGGTAGCGGGTGGCGTCGTCGGCGTTGGTGTGCGCGTCGATCCGGTAGGTGTGGGCCTCGACGATCACCGGTCCGTTGCCGGCCCGGACGAAGTTCGCTGCCTCGTCCATCACGGCGAGCATGGCGACCGCGTCGTTGCCGTCGACCTGCTCGCTGCCGATTCCGTAGCCGACGCCCTTGTGCGCCAACGTCGGTGCCGCGCTCTGCCGGGCGAGCGGCACACTGATCGCGAATCCGTTGTTCTGCACCAGGAACACCACCGGGGCCTGGAACACGGCGGCGAAGTTGAGGGCCTCGTGGAAGTCGCCCTCGCTGGTCGCGCCGTCTCCGCAGAATGCCAGCGCGATCGTGTTTCGGCCCCTGCGGTGTTCGCCGTACGCCACTCCGGTGGCGTGCAGCAACTGGGTGGCCAGCGGGGTGCACTGGGGGGCACTGCGATGGCGGGCCGGGTCGTAGCCGCAGTGCCAGTCGCCGGCGAGCATGCTGAGGATCTCGACCGGGTCGATGCCGCGGGCGGCGAGCGCCACCGAGTCGCGGTAGGTGGGGAACATCCAGTCGGTCGGCCGCAGGCTCATCGCCGCCGCGATCTGGCAGGCCTCCTGACCACGCGAGGACGGATACACCGCGAGCCGGCCCTGCTTGGTCAGGGCCGTCGCCTGCTGATCGAAGCGCCTGCCCAGCACCATGTTCCGGTGCATCTCCACCAGACGGTCGTCGCCCGGCCTCGGGTACCGGGCCTCGCTCTCGGTGAGCGCGCCCGCCGAATCCAGATACTGCACCGCACTGTCGGCGGGAAGGAACTTCCGATACGGCCTCGCCAGGGGCGACTCTACGAGCGTCACGTCTACCTCCAGATGCATTGTGTTCGTCAATGCTCGCAACTCAACGACCTATCGACAACGACTGGGCGGAATCAGAGACAAATGGCTTAGAATCGGCCTGTCGGGGGCAGAATGTCTCACCGGAGTGTGAGCGACCGCAGCAGGGATGGACAGATGGCCGAGGGCACAGCGGACACGTACGAACTCGACGCGATCGACCGACGCATCATCAAGGAACTCGTCGCCGACAGCCGCATCTCGATGCGAGCGCTGGCGGAGAAGGCGCACATCTCCCGCGCCCACGCGTACGTCCGCATCGAACGGTTGCAGGAAGCCGGGATCATCGAGGGTTTCACCACCCGCATCTCGCACTCCAAGGCGGGGCTGGGCTCCTCCGCGTTCATCGCCCTGTCGATCAGGCAGGACTCGTGGCGGGGAATCTCCACCCAACTGCGGACACTGCCGTTCGTCGAGCACTTCTCACTACTGGGCGGCGATTTCGACGTTCTCGTCCTCGTCCGCGCACCGGACAACAGCGCACTGCGTCACGTCGTCCTCGAACGGTTGCAGAGCCTCGAAGGTGTGCAGGCGACCAAGACGTGGCTGATCTTCGAGGAAGCCAGCGGGCCCGGACCGGAGTGGGTTCGTTGACGCGGCGGATACGATCGCAGCATGCGCAGCGACCTGATGAAGAACGCGGAACGCAATGGAGAACCGGGCACCTTCGTGCTCCAGAATCCCCGAATGCTCAAGGTGGACTTGACCGGAACCGGCGGCCACTTCTTCGCCCGGCAGGGAGCGATGGTCGCGTACCAGGGTGACGTCGACTTCTCGTACGAGGGCAGCGGCGGCGTCGGGAAGTTCTTCAAGAAGGCGCTCACCGGTGAGGGCATGTCGCTGATGAAGGTGTCCGGCAGCGGTGACGTGTTCCTCGCCCGCGACGCCGACGAGATCTTCCTGCTCGAACTCGAGGACGAGTCGGTGACCGTCAACGGTTCCAACGTCCTCGCGTTCGACAGTTCGCTGAGCTGGGACATCCACCGCGTCGAGGGCGCGTCGATGCTCAGCGGAGGACTGTTCAACACTACGTTCACCGGGCGCGGCGTTCTCGCCGTCACCGTGTACGGCACCCCCGTCGTCCTGAACGTCGACACCCCCACCTACGTCGACATGCAGAGCGCGGTGCTGTGGTCGACCGGCCTGCACTCGACCATCCGGAAGACGGCGAAGATGGCCGCCGCGATCGGCCGCGGATCCGGTGAGGCGTACCAGCTGTGCCTCACCGGAAACGGCGTCGTCGTCGTGCAGGCGTCGGAGGGGCACCCGGTTCCCAAGGCGTGACCGCGCGGGTGCCCCTCTCGATCACCCGGCCCGGGTACGGCCGAGGGCGCCGACCGCGACGTCGACGAACAGGAACGCGACGAGGCTCAGTCCCAGCAGCGGAACGAACCAGCCGACGAGGACGACGCAGGCGACTCCGGCCACGGCTGCGACCGGGTGGATGCGACGCCACGTGCCGCGCGCCGGCGGCCTGCCCACCGCCCTGGCGGTGCCACGGGTGGGCCTGCGCCGCCACCAGAGGACGTAGCCGCGGACGATCACGGCGAGCAACGCCACCGCGAGAGCGGCCAGGATCAGCTGGTTGAGCAGACCGAACAGCAAGCCCATGTGCAGGGCGATACCCCAGGACGTCAGCTTCGCGGCGAGCGGCCAGTCGGCGAATCGCGACACGTCCGTCACCGTGCCCGTGGCCCCGTCGACGGCGATCGAATCGGTCGAGAACTGCCACGGTTCCCGGGTCTGGGTGACCGTGAACGCGGTGCCCGCGGCCGCGGGAACGGTCGCCTCGACGGCACCGGTGACACCGCTGCGGCGGGCCACGTCGAGGACGGTGTCGAGTTCGCCCACATTCGTATCGAGGATCCCCGGATCCGACGCCGGGGTGTGCCCCGCCCCATGCCCGTCGTGACCGCCCGATGCAGCGCCGCCGGAGTTCGGCGCCGAGTCCAGTTTCTTGTCGATCTTGGGGGTGGTCCAGCTCAGGGCGGAGCGGAGTTCGCCGACGTTCTCGCCCGCGTACCGCGACCAGGTCAGACCGGTGGCCGAGAGGAACACCAGACCGACCGCGATCCAGATCCCGACCACTCCGTGCCAGCTCAGGGTGCGATTGCGTCCGCGACTCGACCGGTCGAGCGTCCACAGCCGGGCGGCGTCCGCGTTCCGGGCCCGGGTCGTGCGGTACCGCTGCACCCACAGGTACACGCCGCCGAGCGCGATGACCCACAGCCACGACGCGGCGAGCTCACTGTAGATACGTCCGGGCTCCCCGAGGTGCAGGTGCCGGTGCAACTGCGAAATCCAGGTCCGCATCGGTAGCGCCCCACTGCTGCCGTACACCGCCAGTTCGCCCTTCGACTGCGCGGTGGCGGGATCGACGAAGACCGCGAGTCGTTCGGATTCGCCCAGCCCGGGGTCGGTGAACATCACCTGCGTCGTGTCGCCCGGTTCGGTCGCCGGGCGCACCGCCACGACGGCGAGGTCCGGGCGGACCTGCTGCGCGGCCCGCACCTGTTCGGACATCGGCAGGTCGGGGCCGGTCGAGTCGACATGCAGGTAGTCGCGGTAGACCAGCTGCTCGACGGACGGCGCGAGGGCGTAGAGGCCGCCGCTGACGGCGGCGATGATCAGGAACGGTGCCACCAGAATCCCCGCGTAGAAGTGCAGGCGCAAGATCAGTGGCCGGAGACTGCGCGGCGGTGAGGTCGGGGCGGGCGCGACGGGTTTGTCGCGTTCGAGTTCGGGAATGGACATGACGGTCTCGATTCGAGTTCGGGTGAGTCGGGCAGCCCGCGCCGTCGAGGCCGCGCACGTCGGGGTGCGCCGGGCAACTCGAGGTCGGGGATGTTCCGACTCGGGAAGGGATCGGCACCGGGACTCGCCGGGAGTCTTCTGGTGCCGTGTGAGAACACGCCCGACCGGCGAGCGACACGTCTTTTCCGTGTGCGCCGGGAGGGCGGTGAGAGGTTCGACTAGACGAGTGCGGGTGGCCCGCGGGTACCGGCGCCCGCGGCGACCAGCAGCCACAACGACAGCTTCGCGCGGTAGACCGGGGTCGCCGACCAGGTGCCGGTATCGACCTGCAACGGGGCCAGGACGGCGAGAACGATGCGCGACAGCGCCGCCAGGGCCCGCAGACAGGCACGTTCCGCCGATCGGACCAGCACCGCGGCCACCGCAATGGCGGCGAGGTGCGCGGCGATCATCGGAGTGGACAGTCCCAGGCCGTGCGCATGATCGGCCGCCAACGCCAGCGTGGTGTGGCCGATCAGCTGGCCCGCTGCGAGCACCGACAGCACGAACAACCACTCGCGGCTGGCCACGCGGATGGCTGCGACCGACGCGCCGACCGCGGCGCACGCCGCCAGAAGCAGCACCACCGCGCCATCGCTTGGGGGCATTCCGCCGCCGGCGATACCGTGCGCGGCGATGCTGACCGCGCCGGACACTGAACCCACGACGGAGCCGCGCACCCGCGCGACCACATCCAACCGTGAATTCACCCCGCGAGGGTACCGCTCCCGCGATCCCGGCACCGGCCGCGGTATGCGAAACGGGTCAGGCGGACGCCCCCGCCGCCGGACGCAGACGCGCGAGGACGTCCGTCAACGTGACGACACCGATCAGGTGCCCGTCGTCGGTGACGATCGCGAGATGGCTGCGGGTCTCGCGCATCGTGTGCAACGCCTCGTACACGGCGGCGTCCGCGTCGAGGGTCAGCACGGGGCGCATCAGGTCGGCGGCCGTCACCGTGGTGCCTGCCCGCAGGCTGTCCCGCGCGTGCACCACGCCCGTGATCCCGTCGTCGTCGCGCACGAGTAGCCGGAGGTGGCCGCTTCGATCCGCGGCCGCCTTGATCGCCGCCGCGGTCGCGTCCGGGGCGACGCTGCTCGGGGAGGTGTTCGGCCGCACCATGTCCCGCACGGTGAGCGATTGGAGTTCCAAGGCACTGGTCAGCTGGCCGTGGTACCGCTCGTCGAGCGTGCCGACGGTCGCGGAGTGCTCGACGAGGTGACGCAGCGCGTCGGGATCCTGACCCGCCCCGACTTGGTCGACCGGTTCCACGCCGAACAGTCGCAGGCACCGGTTCGCCATCCGGTTCAGCACCAGCAGCAGCGGGCGGGTGGCCCACATGAACCCGCGCATCGGGATCGCCAGCAGGGTCGCCGATTTCTCCGGGTGCGCGATCGCCCACGACTTCGGTGCCATCTCGCCGACGACGAGGTGCAGGAACGTGACGATGATCAGGGCGAGGACGAATCCGAGGACGTCCGCCAGCCACAGCGGGGCACCCCACCCCTCGAACGCCGGGGTGAGCCAGTGATGCACGGCCGGCTTCGTGACGGCACCGAGTGCGAGGGTGCACACGGTGATGCCCAGCTGGGATCCGGCCAGCAACACCGACAGCTCGGATGCGCTGCGCAGGGCGGCCCGCGCCGCCCGACTGGTGGGGGCGGCGTCCTCGAGCCGGTGGCGGCGGGCGGCGATCAGTGCGAACTCGATCGCCACGAAGAACGCGCTGGCCGAAATCAACCCGACGGTGACCACCAGGACGACCCAGGGATTACTCATCGGTCGTGTCACTTTCCAGGATGCGGAGCCTCACGAACAGCGAGGACGGAACGTGCTTGTCGACCGCCCGCACCTCGGCGTCGAGGCTTCGGACGGGTGGGTCGGCGTCGGCGATCAGGTCGGCCGGATCCGGGTTCAATCGGATCGCGACGACATCCCCGACGGCGGGGAGACCACCGAACTCCGCGATGACGGCGCCGGCGAGCGTCTCGAAGTCACCGGACGGGAGGTCGTGTCCGAGAACGCGCTCCACCTCGTCGATGTGCAGGTCGCCGGGCATCGTCCAGCCCTCGGACTCGGAGCCCGTCACCGAGGCGTCGCCGTCGGGATCGTGTTCGTCGGCGATCTCACCGACGAGTTCCTCCGCGAGATCCTCGATCGTGATGACGCCGGCGAAACCGCCGTACTCGTCGACGACGAGGGCCATCTCGTCCCGGGCGGCCGTCAACTGTTCCAGCACGTCGGGCAGCGGCAGCGACGTCGGCACGACGACGGCCGCGCGCGCCCGGGACGCGGCCACCCCGTCGGGTTGTTCGCCGAGCAGGTCGTGGAGGTGGATGACGCCGCGCAGGTCGTCGGAGGAGGTCCCGACGACGGGATAGCGGGTGTGTCCGGCGCCCATCTTCCCGAGCACGCTGCCCAGGGGTTCGTCGGACCGGACGGTGTCGACGTGGGCGCGGGGAATCATGGCATGCCCGGCGGTGCGGGTGGGGAAGTCCAGGATCCGGTCGAGCAGGGTCGACAATTCCCGCGGCAGCTCACCGGCGTCGCGGGACTCGGCGACGATGTGCTCGAGGTCCCGCGCGGTCGCCGAGTGCTCGACGTCGTGGACCGGCTCGATCCGCAGCGCGCGCAGCAGCAGGTTCGACGACTGGTCGAACAACCAGATCAACCAGCCGAAAAGTTTCAGGTAGACGGTGGTCGACAACGCGAGCCATCGCGCCACCGGCTCGGGACGGGCGATCGCCAGGTTCTTCGGGAACAGTTCACCGAACAGCATCTGGACGAAGGTGGAGAACACGACGGCGAGGACGGCACCGACACCGACCCCGACCGCGGTCGGGATGCCGACGCCGCCGAGGAGTTCGCCGAGACCGCGCCCGATCAGGGGTTCGGCGACGTAACCGACGAGCAGACCGGTGACCGTGATGCCCAACTGGGCGCCGGAAAGCATGAACGAGGTGCGGCGCGTGACGGCCAGTGCGCGTGCGGCGCCCGTGTCTCCCGCCTCCGCCCTGGCCTTGAGCCGCGAGCGGTCGACCGACATGTACGCGAATTCCTGCGCGACGAAATAGCCGGTCACGGCGGTGATCAGTAATACGACGACGACGCCGAAGCCGATGCTCAGGACGGTCACCACGGTGTCACCCGCGTCCTGCGTCCGGGACTGCGGTGATCACTCTGGGGCGGGCTGGGTCTTCGGGGGCGCGAAGCGCTGGTCATGGCTCTCTCTGTAATCGGAGTACGAGCCACCCATAGTAAAGGACTCTTTACCTTTTCGGACGGTGGGTGCGCAGGGTCACGCTTTCACTGCGGATGAGCCGCCGAGAACGCGCGCATCACCGCTGCCGGGATCCGTCCCTTCTCCGACACCTCGATCCCCTGAGCCCGAGCCCAGTCGCGGACGACCGCGGGGCGCTGCACGTCGACTTTCGCGGGCGCCACGGGCGGCGCCGTCGCGAACGTCGTTTCGAGATCGCTGGTCGCCCGAGCCGATTCCCACTCGTGCAGGCAGGCGCCCAGCCAGCGATAGGTCCACTCCTGGCCCAGTTGCCGCGTCTCGCAGAACGTCACCGGCAGCGCCGGAAACCGGGCCTGCAATTCGGCCAGCGCCTCGGCGACCCTGGCGCCGCTGACGTGTTCGAGTTTGAACAACCGGCTGTACCGGTCCTCGACCACCACGGCGGCCCGAGGCAGTGCGCTCAACTCGGCCGCCGCGTATGTCATCCGCCCGGACAGCAGGCTCGCCGCAAGATCCTCGAGCGTCTTGCGTTCCACCACCGCCACGATCTCGTCGCCGACCTCGACCGCGTAGTCTCCCGCGGACAGCCGTCGGCGAACCGTGGTCGCCTGCTGCTTCCCGAACGTGTACGGATACTTTTCGGCAGTGTCGACGACGATGTCGAGCACCCGGCCGTGGGCCCGCGCCGTCGGCACCGTGACCGCGGGCCGCGCCTGCTTCGCGGTGCGCGGCGACTGCCAGAAGATCATCTCCCGGCCCCGCGCACGGGTCATCACCAACTGGGAGCGGTTCTCCCGGGCACGGGTGAGCACCAGGTCGATCGCGGGGCCTCGCCGGGTGCACGAACGAACCTCGAGCCGCTCCAGGATCTCGGCGTCGGCGGGCCACCCGTCGGCCCGGTGGCAGTAGACCTTGGATTCGCGGGGCCAGGGCTGCTTCGCCTTGACGACGATGCCGCCCGGTCCCAGCGGCACCCGCACCAGATAGGGAAGCGTCGAGCCGGCTTCCGGATTCCGCGCGATCAGCAGGTCGTCGGGCATATCGCCAGAATAGGGGACCAGACGCGAGGCACACCCGATTCGCGGCCGGTCAGTCGGCGCTCTTGATGGTTTTCATCGTGATCAGCGACGTCACCCGCGACACCGCCGGGAGTCCGCTGAGCTTCGTGGCCATGAAGTTCTCGTACGTCGCGAGGTCGCGGACCGCGACCCGGATGAAATAGTCGGGGATCCCGAACAGCCTCCGGCATTCGATCACCTCGTCGAAGGCGGCGACCCGGGACTCGAACTGCTCGATGGTCGCCTGGTCGTTCACGCCGATCTCGGCGGTGACGATCACCTGGAATCCCCGATCCAGCGCCTCCTGGCTGACGATGGCGCGGTAGCCGGTGATGACGCCGTCCGCCTCGAGTTTCTTGACCCTGCGCAGACACGGGGAGGGAGTCAGACCCACGAGATCCGCCAATTCGGTGTTGGTCAGACTGGAGTCGTTGCGCAGGTGGTCGAGAATTGCGAGATCGATGTCATCCATCGCACTATTATTGCGCACAGGGCCGATTACGGGCATTCTCTCGCAATCGTGCACCTGGATCCTTGCTATAGATTTGCGTGGTGATCGATCCAGCCCCCTTCTCCGCGACCGCAGTCGTCGACCCCGACCACCGGCACACTCCCGAATGGCGTCGAGCCCTGCAGGCGTCCCTCCCCGTCGGGATCGGACTGGTTCCGCTGGGGATCGCACTCGGAGTGCTCGTGGTCCAGCAGGGACTCAACCCCTGGTGGGCGATGGTCTTCACCTCGCTGATCTACGCCGGTTCCCTCGAATTCATCGCGGTCGGCATGGTCGCCACCCTGACGCCCCTCCCGTACATCGCGCTGACCGCGCTGCTGGTGAACTTCCGGCACGTGTTCTACGCCTTGAGCTTTCCCCTCGACAGGGTCACGGGCCGGCTCGCCCGGTTCTACAGCATGTTCGCACTGACCGACGAGGCGTACGCCATGTCGGTCACCGGCGACCGGAGGTCGACGACCGGTCGGGTCATGGTGTACTCGCAGCTGTACCTCCACGCGTACTGGATCGGCGGGGCGATCCTCGGAGCGACTGCAGCGCAGTGGATCCCGGAGAACATCGTCGGACTCGACTTCGCGCTGACCGCACTGTTCGTCGTGCTGTCCATCGAGGCGATCCGGGCCCAGAGCGGTTTCGCGGTTCCCACGATCGCCTGTGTGTGCGCTCTGACCGCGCGACTCGTCGACGCAGAACACATGCTGCCGATCGCGATGGGCGTATTCGTGAGCCTGCTCGTCGTCCGATACTTCGTCACGCGCAGAAAGGTGCCTGCCGATGCCTGACCCCGGTTACATCCTCGCGGCCGTCGCGATCATGGCGGTGGTCACGTTCGCCCTGCGGGCGGTCCCGTTCGCGATCGTCATGCCGTTGCGGTCGTCCGCGCTCGTCGGCTACCTGGGTGTTTACATGCCCGCCGGGATCATGCTGATCCTGGTGGCGTACTCGCTGAAGAACGTCTCCGTCACCGCGCCGTCGCACGGGATCCCCGAACTGATCGCGGTGGGGGTCACGGCCGCGGTACACCTGTGGCGCAAGAACGCGGTGCTCTCGATCGTCGTCGGGACCGGGCTGTACGTCGTCCTGATGAACTGGGCATTCGCCTGAGCCCGGCCCGCCTCACGTTCTACGATGCAACCACACGGGTAGGCAGGAACCACAAGACAGTCGGCCGTTTCTCGGGAAGGACGCACTGATGAGTGAACAAGAAGTTGGTTCGGTGACGGGTCTACGGGACAAGGACTACAACCTGATCTGGTTCGTCGAAGCGTCACTGAGCAACGCGCTGCGTCTCGAGGGCTACATCTCCGACGCCGACATGGACGGCGACGCCGAGTTGGCCGACTTCTTCCGCCGCGCCCAGGCCGTGAGCCGGAAGGGCGGCGATCTGGGCAAGGCGATGCTCGCCGCCCGTCTCGGGAAGGACAAGAAGGAACAGTAAGGTCCCCGCAAACGAAAACCGCCGGCACCCGAAGGTGCCGGCGGCTTCTGCGACGGTGCCGTCATATCGCCTCTCGGCAAGTGGTCGCTCTCGGCGACGAATTTAATGTGGTACCCGGGGTATGTCCGACACCGTCGACGGGTTCAACAGTACCGTCCTCGGAGATATTCCGCGATATCCGCGCCACCGGAATCACCCCGACTCCGGTACCCGAACCGGGAGCGAACTTATGGTCATCGTCGCCGGACACATCACCGTCGAACCGGAGCAGCGCGAGTCCTACCTCGCAGGCTGCGTGAGCGTCGTCGAACAGGCGCGCAGCGCGGCCGGCTGCCTCGACTTCGCCATCTCGGCCGACCTGATCGACCCCGGCCGCATCAACATCTTCGAGCGCTGGGAGTCGCAGGCGGCGGTCGACGCCTTCCGCAGCGGCGGCCCCAGCGACGAGCAGGGCGCGGCGATGCTCACGGCGTCGGTCGCCGAGTACGACGTCGCCGACGAGCGGGCGTTGTTCGGCGAATGATCGCGCATGATCGCGATCCGGCAGTCGTCGCGGCGTAGACCTGGCACGACGGCAGGGTGACCGATTCCGATCGGTCCTCGTCCTCGGCTCGGGGTTCGCCGGTTTGTGGCCGCGCTGGGAGCCGCACGGCGGCTCGACGAACTCGGCGCAGCCGGCACCGTCGATGTCACGGTGATCAGCGCGAAGCCCTTCCACGACATCCCGGTCCGCAACTACGAGGCGGACCTCAGCGCGTGCCGCATCCCGCTGAGCGACCTGCTCGACCCCGTCGGCGTCGGGCACATCGCCGCCGAGGTGACGGCGATCGACACCGCAGCGCGCACCGTCACCGCCTCGGGCGACGGGGCACGCAGCGGTACGACCGCCCAGCGCGTCTATCCCCCGTTGAACCGCGACCGCGACGCGCTCCTGGCCGCCGCCGCGCCGACGCTACAGGCACGACCCGATCCCAGACAGTGACCGTCCGGGTCTTCCGAGAAGTGTCGCCGCAGTCATCGCCGATCGACGCGGCAGATTCCTGACCATCAGTTTTCCGTCGACAGCCACTTCATGGTGCCGCAATACGCCCGTTGTGAGCCAAACAGGGCTTGTATTGGTGCCACCTTGGTGCCATAGTGATGCCATGCACTTGATCTCGTACGTGCGACATCGCGACCGCACCACCGGCTGAGCCGATCGAGGATGCGGCCCTGCATCCCGCTACACCACGTCCCCGACCTGCGGGACGTGCCACCTACCCACGACGAAGGGGACAACCATGCCCAATTTCGCTACACCCGAACCGATTTCCGTCACGCTCGGCCTCGGCGTCGGCAATGTGTGGATCACCGCGAGCGACCGGACCGACACCGTCGTCGACGTGCATCCGAGCGACGACTCCGACGAGTCGGACGTCCAGGCCGCTCAGCAGGTCCGCATCGACTACGCGGACGGCGTTCTTCAGGTCACGGGACCGAAGGCGCGCGCCCTCGACTTCTCTCGCAAGACCCGGTCGGTGAACGTGTCGATCGAATTACCCAGCGGTTCACGGGTATCCGGTTCGGTGCAGGTGGGAAACCTCAGCGGCACGGGCCGGCTCGGGGAGTGCACGTTCAAGACCTCCGCCGGGAACGTCCGACTCGAGCGCACCGGTTCCCTGCGCGTGAACACCGCGGCCGGTGACGTCACCGCGGACGGCGTCGCGGGCAACGCCGAGATCCGCACCGGCTCCGGGAAGGTACGCATCGGCGAAACCGCGGGCACCGTGGTCGTGAAGAACTCCAACGGCGACACCACGATCGCCGCGGTCACCGGGGACGTCCGGGTGCGCTCGGCGAACGGCGCCATCTCCGTCGACCGGGCCGGCGCGAGTGTCGAGGCGAAGACGGCCAACGGCAGCATTCGCATCGCCGAGGTCGCCCACGGCTCGGTCGAGGTCGGGACCGCGATGGGCGACCTGGAGATCGGCATCGCCGAAGGCACCGCCGCACGGCTGGACGTGAAGTCCAAGTTCGGGCGGGTACACAACGCGCTGGACGACATCACCCGGCCCGCGGCGTCCGACAAGACGGCCGAGGTGCGTGCGCACACCGCGTTCGGCGGCATCACGATCCGCCGGTCCTGATCCATTTCCGACCCCGGAGAACAGGAGAACCCATGACCGTCAGGCACACTCACCCGGCACGAGAAGGACATCCGATGAGCCGAACCGTTCCCGTCCCCCACGGCCTCCCCATGGATCGCGATGCAGGGCCGTTCGACCCGCCCAGCGCAATCACCCGGTTGCGCGACGCTCGACCCGTCAGTCCCCTGATCTTCCCCGACGGTCACGAGGGCTGGCTCGTCACCGGCTACGACGCGGCCCGCCGGCTTCTGGCCGACACCCGGTTCAGCTCGCGCCCGGACATCGGCATTCTGCACGTGCCGTACGAGACGCCCGGCATGCCCGCCGCCACCGAGCCGTCCCCTCAGGTCCCGGGGCTGTTCATCGCGATGGACCCGCCGGACCACACCCGGTTGCGGCGCAAGCTCACCGGGGCCTTCACCGTGCGACGCATGAAGCAGCTCGAGGAGCACATCGTCGACGTCGTGGAGCGGCACCTGGACGAGATGGCGCGCCTGGCCCCGCCGGTCGACCTGGTCAAGGAGTTCGCACTGCCGGTGCCTTCGTTGGTGATCTGCGAACTGCTCGGCGTCCCCTACGCGGACCGGGAGACTTTCCAGGTCAACACGGCCAAGTTCCTGGTCAAGGACCAGGCGCTCGACGAGAAGATGGCCGCGTACGGCGCGCTGACCACATACCTGGCCGAGCTGGTCGCGCTCAAACGTGCCACACCCGGCGAGGACATCCTGTCCGACCTGGCCCGCGACGACGACCTCACCGTCGAGGAGCTGATCGGCGTCGCGTTCCTGCTGCTGCTCGCGGGCCACGAGACGACCGCCAACATGCTGGCACTGGGCGCCTTCGCGTTCCTGGAGCACCCCGAGCAGATGGCCGAACTCCGTGCCGACCCGGACCTGATGCCCGATGCCGTCGAGGAACTCATGCGCTACCTGGCCGTCGCCGACATCTTCTACCGCTACGCCACGGAGGACATCGAACTCGGCGGCGAAACTATCGGCAAGGGATCGACCGTCGTCGTCTCCCTGCTGGCCGCCAACCGCGACCCCCAGCGTTTCGACAACCCCGACACCCTCGACATCCACCGCAAGGCCCGCGGTCACCTGGCCTTCGGCCACGGCATCCACCTGTGCCTGGGCCAGCAACTGGCCCGCCTCGAGATGCGCGCCGGCTTCGAGGGACTGCTGCGCCGCTTCCCGAATCTCGAACTCGCCGTCCCGGCGGGCGAGGTGAAGCTCAAGTCCGACATGAACATCTATGGCGTGCACGAACTTCCGGTGTGCCTTCGGCCCGTGAGTACTTATTAACGTCGGGCGGTTAATAAGTACTCACGGGCGGTCACGCACCGGGACGCGCCCTCGACGTCGGCTGCGGTGACGGCGCCGACGTGCTCTGGCTCGCCCGCCAGGGATGGGCCGTCACCGCGCTGGACGTTTCGCGCATCGCCCTCGACCGGGCCCGGGCCCACGCGGACAGGGAAGATGTGGACATCACCTGGGTGCTGAGCGGATTGCTCGATGCCGAGTTACCCGCCGGTGGTTTCGACCTGGTCTCAGCCCAGTACCCGGCCCTGCGCAGAGCCGCCGACCGTGCCGCCGAACGCGCGCTGATCTCCGCCGTCGCGCCGGGCGGCACCCTGCTGGTCGTGCACCACGACATCCGCAACGCAGCCGCGGCACGCGAACACGGCTTCGAACCCGATGAGTGGGTCGCACCCGGTGACGTGGCAGCGCTACTCGATGACAGCTGGCACACCGACGTCAACGCGGTGCGGGAACGCTCGATCAGCGGCGGCGCGGGAGCACACCACACCCACGACGTGATCCTGCGCGCCCACCGGCTACCGCCCCACCGCAGCCCTTCCATCAGGGATCGGACAGCCAGCGGGCGCTCACACAATCGCACCCGCTACTGGGACCACCGACAGGCGCGGTGGCCAAAGAATCACACCAACCAGCCCCGAGACCAAAGGCCGCGGCCCACACCACGTCCTCCTGCTCCACCGCGGTCAGTTTCTGATCCGGCACCCGCAGACTCCGCGCGCGCAGGCCATCGTCAAGTCGTCGCTGAATGCGGGACCTGGTGCGCAGGTTCGACGTCAGTGGTGCGGTACGGAGGCCTGAGGCGAACGCGTACGACTCCCGACCTGTCTCGTTGCTACGCGTGACGCTGCGAGAACGCCCGGGAAGAACTAGAAGTTCTGTTCGTCATGTGTTTGCTCGACCATCCACGCCGCGATCTGTGCCCTGGAGGTGAATCCGAGTTTTGCAAGGACATGCTCGACATGCCCTTGTGCTGTGCGTTGGGATATCACGAGTTTCGTGGCGATTGCTCTGTTTGTGAGTCCCTGTGCGACGAGAGTGGCTACTTCCAGCTCCCGTTTGGTCAGAGTCGTCGAATCTGAGGTTGAAGCTGGCGACGCTGTCGGGAACTGCTCGTCGAGCGCATATGCAAGGGCTTCCTCGTAGCCGAAAGCCTCCCCTTGCGCGTAGGCCGATTGGAATGCCCGGTCACCGAGCGCTCGACGTATGCGGCGTTCGCACTCCTCGTGGTAAAGGAGAAGATTCGGAACGATGGCGGTGCGGCCGCCGACCTTCTTCCCGAGGGACTCGGCGCTTCCCAACAGAATGGCGGCGCGTTGTGCCCTTTGATCACCCGCAGCGATCCAAGCCAGCGCTTCCAAGCACCATGCAGAGGTAAGTGGGTCATCCACGACTCGCGTGAGTTGCAGGCCTTGTTCGAGCAGTGTGGTGGCGCGAACAGGGTCACCTTGCTGCGCAACCAGCATTCCAAGGATCCACAGTGCATATGACCGGTACACAGATTCGCCGCGAGGCTCGGCGAGTGAAAGCACCTCCTCGTGACAGGCGACCGCTCGTTCAATGTCCCCGTTCAGTCCGCAGGCCAGTCCGAGTCCGAGCAGATCGCCAATCACTCTGTGAACATTGCCGCCCTTGCGGAAGAAGTTGACAGCGGACTCGAAACAGGCGACGGCATGAGTGAGGTCCCCAGCGTACAGCGACAGGCGCCCTTCGTCGGAGGTGACGAGCGCACCCATCTCGTCACCGCCGATCTTGGTTGCGACGACGCGCGCCTCTTCGATGCGAGCCGCAGCTGCGCGGAGGTCCCCCTGCACTCCGGCTAACATGCTGTCGGCGCAGAGCGCTTTGACTCGTCCGGCACTTGGTTGGCCGCCCTGACTGGCGAGGGCGAGGTCAAGCCAATGTCTTCCCTCACCCAAAGGACTACGCAAACGCCAGAACGGATAGAGGGCAGCGGCGATCTCCACGCCAGACTCCGACTCAATAGGATCTGTCATTGAAAATTCAAGTGCCTCACGAAGATTCGTCTGTTCTCGCTGCAATCGCGTTATCTGCTCCACTTGCGACGGGCTTATCCATTCCACCTCCGCCCGCAGCGCCATCTTTTTGTACCAGTCGCGGTGGCGACGTCTAAGCTGCGAATCCTCCCCCGCCTCCTGCAACTTCTCACGTCCGTACTCGCGCAACGTCTCTAGAAGCCGGTACCGCACGACCTTGCCGGGCTCCTCACGGATGAGAATTGATTTGTCGACGAGCGAAACTACGTGATCGAGAAATTGTTCGGAATTCAATTCGTCTGCGCAGATTTCCTCCGCCGCATCGAGTTCGAAGCCTCCTGCAAACACTGACAATCGGGCCCACAGTTGTCGTTCACGAGTGGTGCACAGTTCGAAGCTCCAGTCCATGGAAAGGCGTAGAGTCTGCTGACGGCCTGGCGCAACCCTGCTGCCACCTGTTAGCAATTTGAATCGGTCCGTGAGACGCTGCAAGATCTGTGTTACCGACATCGCTCTGAGCCGCGCAGCCGCCAGCTCGATGGGTAGCGGGAGGCCTTCCAAGCGGGAGCATATTTGGGCGACCGCCATCTGGTTTTCCTCAGTTAGCTCGAAACCCGGGAGTGCGGCTGCAGCCCGCTCAGCGAAGAGGGTCACGGATTCGTATCGCGGAAGACTTCGTAAGGAAACTGAACGGTACCGATCCGGTACCGCCAGCGGGGGAACTCTCATTGTGGATTCGCCGCCGATACCGAGCGGTTCCCGGCTCGTGGCCAGGATACGCAGATCCGAACAGGATGTGAGCAGTGTTTCGACGGACTTCGCGACCTCGTCAACGAGGTGCTCACAATTGTCCAGGACTAACAGAAGTTGTCGGTCCCTGAGATACTCGACCAGCATTGTCAACGTCGGGCGAAATGATTGTTCTCTGAGTCCTAGACCGGTAGCGATGGTGTCCGGTACGAGAACGGGGTCTCGCAGGTCGCCGAGTCCTACCAGCCAGACTCCGTCACGGAATGCGCGCTTCGCCTCCGCCGCAACCCGCAAAGCCAACCTTGTTTTTCCGACTCCTCCAACTCCTGTCAGTGTCAACAGGCGAGAGGAGGACAGCAACCGTCTTGCCTCTGCTACTTCATGGCGACGACCGACGAAACTAGTCAGTTCTAGGGGCAAGTTTCCTATATTGCTCCGAACGCCGGCTGCCATCCCATCGTCACTCTCGTCGAGATTATTCACACAACGGTACCCGTTGGCGCCGTCACCTGGCATGGGTTGTCGGACTGTGCCCGCCGGAATTACAGTCCCTGATTGACTCGGCTGGAAATCTCCGTCCTGCGCATCGGATTGTCCCCACCGGTGCCGGTTGGATCTCGTGTGAGTCGGCCCGCATGCATCATTGGTCGGTAATGCGCGACCTCGTGTGGCGCGTCGACCACGTTCGTCCTGGGATTCGCTCTGAATCTAGGACCATCCCAAACCGTCCTTGCGCCGGCGCGTAGCGGGCGTACATGCTTGTTTCCCTCCGGGGTGGTACGGCTCAGCCGCCTTGACGAAGACATCCAGATCATGGGTCAGCCCTGAAACAACAGCAGCGCGAAATTGCCGGCAAGCACGCCAGGTCGACGAAATTGCCGTTCGCCCACTTTCGTTGCTGGAAAGCAATACTCCGTCGCGGATCGCCGGTAGTGGAGTAGGTGGCTGCCGATCATGAGGACTCGCTTTCAAAGTCGGTCGATCCTGGGCGATGACTGCCAGACCATGGATAAAGTTCGACGCGATCGTTCGTACGGCCAACTACGACGTCGTGATCAGCACCACCGCGAAGGCCCTAGTGGAGCTGTGCCGCATCCGTCAGGGAGCGTCTCCACCCCGTAGGTTGCGACCTCCCCGCAACCTGCCTGAAGGTACCCGCACGCTCCGCGGTTCGTAGGGGGCGATGGATGGGGACAGCACCCTGGACCGCTACCGAACACACGAGGGGCCTGCGGTACCATTAATACTATGATTGGACAGGCAGGTGGCATCGTTGTGCACGCCCGGAGGCGACGCCATGCCCGCTAACGCCGACGATTCACGGGCCACGCCTGTCCGTAAAGCTGTCCACGAAGACCGAGCCCCTCGTCGGCGAACCAAGAGCCGACGATCCCACAAGGCTGCCGTTGAAATCGCCCAGCTCATCGTCGATGACATTACCGATGATCGACTGGCGCCGGGAACACGGTTGCAGAGCGAACGAGACATGGTCGCCCGCTTCGAGGTAGGCCGCGGAACGCTACGTGAGTCGCTGCGATTCCTGGAGATGAGCGGGGTTCTGACAATGAAAGCTGGGCCCCAAGGCGGCCCCTTTGTTGCGGATCCTGATGCCCACGATCTCGCCGGCTCCCTCGGACTGTTCCTGCAGCTTCGAGCCGTGCCCTTCAGCCAGATCATCGCAGCCCGCGAGATTCTCGAGCCGGAGCTGGCAGGGCGGGCCGCCGTAGGCGCGTCTGAGGAAATCCGAGAGCTCATCGCGGACTCCATAGCTGGGATGGAAGCCTTCCTCGACAACGACGAGAACTTTCGCGCGGAAAACGACCGGTTCCACGCTGCGATCGCTACCGCAGCGGGGAATGATCTCTTCACCCTCCTTATCGTGTCGCTTCACCAGATCACCGATGGCATGCCGTTGGGTGTCAGCTACTCGATCGAGAATCGCGCCGCCGTGCTCAAGGCACACGTCACTATCGCTGACGCGATCCGGGCTGGCGACCCAGAAGGCGCCCGGTGGGCGATGCGCCGGCACATGCGCGAGTTTCATGAGTTCGTAAAACGGCGGTACCCGGAGGCCTACGAGCGGCCCGTGAAGTGGCGTGACGTTGCGCAGTAGAACGCGGGCCTCGTTGCCGCATCGCGAACTGGCGTGATCCGTGTGTTCGCGTGAATTCTCGGTGTTGTAGACGAACGACGAGGGCCAAATTGACGCCTGAGCTGCTGCATCCTCGCGAGACTGCGGTCGATCGCAGGCAAGCCGCGGACTACCCCTTCCGCGAATACGGCCTCGCGCGGTTTCGTTTCACCTCCGCGCGGCGGGGTACCGCGCTGCGTCTCGTCGCGAGGAAGAGGGTGAGAACGAAACCGAGGACAAGCAGCGGGACGGTCGCGAGGAAGGTGCCGGCGACGGTGTCCGAGAACGCTTCCAGCACTGGAATCTTCACCGCGGGCGATAGAGATGCGATGGTGTCGGTCTTGGTGGGATCGAACTCGGCCGGCAGGGCCGAATGGTTCAGCGCAGTGGTCAGTCGCGGGTTGAATGCGTGGTTGAACGCGGCCCCGAACGCTGCGACACCGAAAGCTGCTCCCATCGAGCGAGAGTATGTGACCATGGCGCTGGCCGCGCCCAGGTCGGCGGGGTCGACGGCGTTTTGGACGGCAGCCATGATGACCATCGGCACCATTCCGATGCCGATACCGACCACAGCGAAGTAGAGGCCTAGTACCCAAGCGCTGGTGTGGGCGCTGAGGGTGGCCAGCAGAAGCAGTCCGACAATGTTCAGTGCCATGCCCGCAACGAGGCAGAGTTGCCACTTACCGGTACGTCCGGTCCATCGGCCGGCGAGCGCTTGGCTGATGACGAGGCCGAGGACAAGCGGGAGCATATGTACGCCCGAGAGTGTTGCGGAAACGCCGTGCACTACCTGCAGATAGGTGGGCAGGTAGACCAGCACACAAAACATCGCGAAATTGGCGATGAAGCCGACGAGTGCGGCAATGGATACCGTTATGGTCGTCAACATGGGCAGCGGCAATACCGGTTCGGGTGCCCGGCGTTCGGCCGGAAGGAGGACGAGGAGCAAGACCACGGCCGCCGCCGCAAGGGCAATGGTGCGGGGGGAGATCCAGCCCCACTGATCACCAAAGGAGACGATCAGCACGAGGCAGACCGACAGGGCCGCGAGAATCGTCGCTCCGAGGTAGTCGATGGGACCAGTCCGGCGCTTGGCGCCCGCGGGTAGGTTCCGCGAAGCGAGTAGCAAACCGACCAGGCCGATGGGGAGGTTGATCAAAAAGGCCCAGCGCCAGGAGAGTTGGTCGGTGAATACGCCTCCCAATACAGGACCGAGAATGCTGGCTACGCCGTAGACGCCACCGAACATACCTTGGTATCGGCTCCGGTCCTCCGGACCGGCCACATCCCCCACCAGTGCAAACGTGAGGACCAGCATTCCGCCGCCGCCCAAGCCCTGTAGGGAGCGTGCCGCTACGAGCTGAATCATGTCCTGGGCCAGTCCGCACAATCCGGATGCGACGAGGAACATGGCCATGGCAACCAGATAAAGGCGTCTGCGGCCGAACATGTCGCCGAGCTTTCCCCACAGCGGTGTCGATGCCGTTGTCGCGAGGAGGTAGGAGGCGCTGACCCAGGCGATGCACGCGAACCCGCCCACGTCGGAGGCGATCGCAGGCAGCGCGGTTGAGACGATCGTCTGATCGAGGGCTGCAAGCAAAACGGCCATTATCAGCGCGCTCAAGGCAAGACCTGCCGATGGCACTGTTCCGGCGTGCTTGGCAGAGTTCTGTGCGGGTTCCGTGGACGGAGTAGGCATGACTACCTCGGATCTGCAATGGAGGGCTCAGGGGCAGTTGTCTGACCAAGTCCGCCCCCGGAGCGGCGCAGGCGTCCCCCAAACGTTTCTAACTAACTGGTTGTTTGTCAGATTAGCATCTTTTCAACCAACCGGTTAGTTATTAAATGTGATCGTTCGCACACAGCCCGTCCACGATCACCAACCGACCACGGAGAAATGCTGGAGCCTCGGACACACCGTGTTGGCGTGGATCAACGCGGGTCTTGCGTTCGCTCCGTCGAGCCGGAAGCCTGGTTGCGTTCCGGTGCGGGATGTTCGGAGCTGACCGAGACGTCATCGAGGAAGGTGGACGGCACCGGTTCCCAATTGCTCTGCCAGTGGCCGTTTTCGACGTCTTGTCTCAGCTCACGGACGAGTGGGGGGACGTGTGGTCCACCGTCGAGCAGGTACTGCCTCAGGCCGATGCGGGCACATTTCGCCATGACTCCTGTGAGGAGGTGTTTGGCTTGCTCGGTGCGTCCGGCAGCGGCGAAGGCCTCCACGAGGAGTCGCTGCGCGTCAAGTGCAGCGCGTGGCCGGCCTCGCCCCTCGAGCGTCTGCACCCATTGGCCGGCCCACTCGCAGGCGAGTGCGACCGTCTGCGGTGTCGCGTTGGGCTCGAAAAGGAGGAGCTGGATCGCGGTTGCTTCCTCGAGCTGGACGGTGGTTTCGTCGAGGCTGTCGACGGGAGTTCGGCGATGGGAATAGGGCGTAGCTACGATGCCGTCGAGTCGTTCTCCGGTCATTGGATGGAGGAGGATTCGTTCGTAGTCCATCCGCGCCTGTAGTCGTGGGAGTCCTCGGGTGATGGCGATGCGTGTGCCTTCGTCGAGGTACCGTTTCGCGGATTCGTTGTCGTTGCGCAAGGCCTTGATCCGTGCCCCGGTGGCATAGCGGGCCAGCATGAAATCCACGACCCCGCCTTGGTCACGGATTTCGTTGCTCTCATAAAGCAGCTGTTCCGCTTCGGTGATGTGACCTTGTTCGTAGAGCAGTTCGGCGAGGAGCGCGCTGGCAAGTCGCGCAGCACGGGATTGGGTTCCGCCCAGGGTGGCACCCAAACGGAGCGCTTCGCGAAACTCGGCCTCTGCTTCGGCGAGGGCGAGTCTTTCACGGTGCGCGAGACCAGCGAAGCAATGCCCGAACATCACGCTGAAGGGGCCCGTAGTGCGATCGTGGTACGGACGCGCCCAGACTTGACGATCGATCGCGGTGTCGAATCGGAACTGATGGATGTCGACAAAAGTCGCGATGTCGGCGGCGGCGGAGACGACCCATGGCGGCAGCCTCCCTGGATCCCTCAGGCATCGGGACATCAGGTCGTCGACGCCGCCTATGCGATCCGATTCGATCGCGATGTGTCCTTGGACGACGTCAGCTTCTGAGCGCAATTCGGCGGTGTCGTGGTCGGTGCCCTGGTTCGTCTCGAGCAACCGGTAGACGCGGGCGAGTGCTGCGCGTGCACGGTGCGGCTGGACCATGGTGCACTCGGCCCACGCGGTGGTCAGTTGCAGTCGGGGACTGTGCTCGACCAACCCTGGGGGCAGTTTGGCGATCAACGCCAAAAAGCTCGCCATCTGGGCGTGTTCGAGCATGGACATGCCGTCGCGTTCGAGCAGGCGGACGGCTGTGGTTTGTTTTCCGGCCGCCAATGCATGATCAACCGCCTCACTGAGTAGCCCCCGGGTGCCGAACCATTCGGCGGCGATTTCATGCAGGGTGACGACGCGTTCGGGTTGATCTCTTTCGAGCCTTTTCTGGAGAAATTCCGCGAACATGTGATGGTATCGGAACCACTGTCCTTCATCGTCGAGCCTGTGCAGGAAAAGGTCTCGTTCCTCGATGTCTTCGAGTATGGCTTGGCCTCGGTGGGATCGGGTCAGGACGGATGCCAGTGAGCCGCTGATCCGCTCGGTGACCGAGGTCGCCATCAGGTAGTCGAGCGTCTGCGGTTCGAGGGTGTCGAGCACGTTGTCCGCGAGGAACTCTCCGATGGAGTGATGCCGGCCGGACAGGTGTCCGATCAGCTCGCCGGGATCGGTGGTCTTGCGCAGCGAGAGCAAGGCCAATTGGAGTGCGGCCGCCCACCCTTCGGTGTTCGCCGATAGTTCGGTGATCGCCGTATCAGGGAGTTTCAAGCCTGATTCGGCGAGAAAGGCTCTCGATTCGTCAGGGCTGAAACGCAATTGGCTGGCATCTATCTCGGTCAATTCATCGAGCACACGCATACGGCTGAGTGGAAGCCCCATCTGGGTTCGGGTGGTCACGATGATCTGCAGGTGGTGGCAACCGTTGTCGATCAGGAAGGCCAGGGCGGCGACGGTGTCCGGGTTCGTGACTCTGTGCCAATCATCGATGACCAGGGCGATAGCCCCTTCAGCCTGGTGAATCTCGTTGATCAAGGATGTGAGAATGTAATGTTCCGCCTGGTCGCCGTGCTCTTCCAGGGTTAAACCCATCTCCCGGGCGAGGGCCGGCCGCACTCGCCGTATTGCCTCGATGAGATGAGACAGGAACCACACCACATTGTTGTCATCGCGGTTGACGGTCAGCCATGCGACAGCCACGCCGTCGTCGGCCAGATTCTCGCTCCATTGGGAGGCGAGAGTGCTCTTGCCGAATCCTGTGGGTGCATGAATGACGGTCAGTCGCCGCGGTTGGCCGGCGCGCAGGGTGTCGATGAGTCGGGTGCGTGGGACCAACTCGTGAGGAGTGTTGGGCGGGCGGAACCGGGTTGCCGGGGTAGGTGGAGTCAGCTGGGCGACGCGCGCTGCCCGGTCGCCGTGTTCGGCAGGTATCTCTTCGGGTGTGCGGAGATGAGTCGGCAGAGCCATTTCGTCGACGGGGAGGTGGTGGTGGGCCTGGATTTCCCGTAGTTCGTTTCCGAAGGTCGATGCCGTCGGGGGGCGTTGATCAGGATCGCCCGCCATCGCGTGTTCGATGGCACTGCTTACGTCGTCGGGTATCCCTCCCCCGCGCAGGTCGGGTACGGGTTGGGTGGTGATTCGCAGGAATTGGGCGACGAGTTGTTCGCCGCTACGCCGTTCGAAAGCAGCATGGCCGGTGATGGCGCAGAAGAGGGTCGCGCCGAGGCTGTACAGATCCGAGACCGGGGAGGGTGGTTGCCCGTGCAGCACCTCGGGGGCGGTGAAGGCTGGCGACCCGGTGATGGTGCCGGCCGCGGTCTGGAATCCACCGCTGATCCGCGCGATGCCGAAATCGGTCAGCTGTGGTTCGTTGTAGTCGGTGAGCAGAACATTCCCTGGTTTGACGTCACGGTGCAGTACACCGAGGCGGTGTGCCGTTTCGAGCGCCCCGGCGAGCTTGACACCCAGGCGCAGCGCCTGGGCCCATCCGAGGGGGCCGCCGCGGCGGATTCGGGTGTCCAAGGAGCCGAGCGCCCGGTACTGCATGACCAGATAGGGGCGATCACTCGCTGTCGTCCCGACCTCGTGGATATCGACGATGTGAGGGTGACCGGACAGTTGGCCCATGGCGAGCTGTTCACGGACGAACCGTTCGCGATCCGCGACGCAGAAGTCAGCGGTCAGTACCTTGACGGCGACGGTGCGGTTGAGGGCCGACTGCTGGCAGCGGTACACGATGCCGAATCCCCCGCGCCCGATTTCCGTGGCGTCGGTGAGTCCGACCGCAGCAAGTTCAGCGACGATGCCAGGGATCGGGTCACGCTGTGTCGTCGCCAGTGGTTCTGAGCCAGCCATCGTCGTCCTCGGCGCGAACGTGAACCGTGCACATCCGTGTAGCCATGTCGTCACCTCTCGCCAGTTTTCTCAGCATAGTTCCGATAAGTTCCGGTTCCGATGGGTCCGCGCTGTGATGCCATCGCCGCCGGCCGAGAAAGATCAGACCCCACGGCGGGGTTGAGCCGTACGAGTCTCGCTTTACCCGCACGGCGCGTCGCCTACGGCAAACACTCACCCGGCCTCGACAGCGCTGGTGTCAGCGGCCTGGAATGCGCGAGTTTCGTTGCGGCCGTGGTTTGCACTGCTGTTCTCTCGGCGGCGAGGGGGCCACGGTGCTTCCCCCTGGCCGCGACTCGACCCGGTGATGAGCAGGCCTACCCGTCAGACCGTTGATTCGTCCGGGTCCCTAGAAGGCACCCTTGATGAGGCCACCGTCGACGCGGATCGTGGCGCCGCTGACGTACTCTGCGTAGTCGCTGCAGAGGTAGGCCACTGCACCGGCGATCTCGTCGGGGTAACCAAAACGACCCCGATCGTTGGGGATGAGCGAGTTGACCGCGTTGGGTTCGATTTCTTCCCACGTCTGCCCCCAGCCGCGAGCAGGCGCAATGCTGGTCACCAATTCCTGTGTTGCCTCCACCAGGATCGCGCCGGGCGAGACGATGTTCGACGTGACCCTGGTGTCCTCGAGTTCGCGTGCGAGTGAGACCGCCAGGTTGTGTCGTGCTGCGAGCGTCGCGTTGTACTGCGGGTGCGTGTTCATCGGCTGCAGGGCAAGACCACCGCCAATCGTGATGACGCGTCCCCAGTTCTGTTCACGCATCTTCGGCACGAGACGCTGGATCATCCGCACACCGGAAATCACATTGGTGTTGTAGGTGAACGCCCACTCGTCCGGTGTCGCGTCCGCCCACGACAGGTGTCGGTAGAAGCCTGCATTGTTGACCAGGATATCGATCGGACCGCCGGCGAGAGCCGTCTGTGCGACCGCGTCCGCACCAGGGTCGGTGGCGAGGTCCCCGAGCGCTACCACGGCAGCGCCGCCGGCGTCACGAATTGTGTCGGCGACCCTATTGCTGCGGGCCTCGTCACGGCCGTGAACGATGACGGTGGCGCCCTCTGCCGCCAGAAGCTTGGCGGTCGCCTCTCCTAAGCCGGCGCTCGAGCCGGTGACCAGGGCGCGCTTTCCGGTGAGATTCAGTTCCATGTTTCCTCCTGTTGAGTGGGTCGTAATCGGTGCGCCGACCAGGGAGATTGCGCTCAGGGTGTGGTCCTCGGAGTTTCGGTGCTCGTCGCCGGAGATGGGTGCAATGATGCACAAGTAGGGGTGACGGCTACGGACCAGTGGGAAAGTCTGCTGCCCGGCTCAATGCTGCCCACTTGTCGGCCTCTGCGGCGCGTTCGACGGACGATTTGTGTGCCATCTCGACGGCGCCGGCTCCGAGCAACAGCCTTCTCGGGGGATCGTCGGATTCGACAACATCGATGATCACTTTCGCTGCTCGTGCTGGATCGCCGGGTTGGGTTCCATCGTTCTCGCGTCGGTAACTGTTGACCGCGCCAACGGTGTGCTCGTAATCGGCTCCGACAGAGGGTAATTGCATCGACGACCCCTGCCAGTCGGTGCGAAACGCTCCTGGTTCGACGATGAGCACCTTGACACCGAATGGCTGCACTTCGTTGGCCAGTACCTCGGAGAATCCTTCCACGGCAAACTTCGCCGATTGGTACGCGCCCAGACCGGGAGTTCCACCAACACGTCCGCCGACGGAGGAGAACTGCACGAAGAAACCTCCGCGTTGCTTCCGTAGGACCGGAAGGGCTGCGCGGGTCACATTGACCACACCGAAGAAGTTGGTTTCGAGCTGGTTCCGAAAATCCGTGTCATCCATCTCCTCTATCGGAGCACTGTTGGCGTATCCCGCGTTGTTGACCACCACATCGAGCGCGCCGAACTCGACGACAGCGAATTGGACGGCAGCGCGCGCCGCCGTGGCGTCGGTGACGTCGAGCTGGAAGATCCGCCCACGGTCGTTGTCACCGACAAAGGTCAGATCGGCCGGGCGGCGCGCTGTTGCGACTAGGTTGTCCCCTCGATCGAGGACAGCCTTTGCGAGGTCGCGGCCGAATCCGCGTGAAGCTCCGGTGATAAGCCAAGTCTTCGCCATCGTTCTCTCCTCCACCTATAGCAACTGACTAGTTGGTTATGCCTTTCCATCACACACCCGCCTACCAGGCGGGCCACTCCCGACTGCCCGTCGACCCTCGCCGACAGCTGGTCGGCAGAGAAAACCGGCGCGACTGCCGGGCCGCAGAACGAGAGGTGGATACGGTCCGATGTCCGGGAAAGAAGTGTTCGACCGGACATCGGACCGGGATCGTGATCGCCCGCCGCGGGAACGCGACAGGGCGGAGCGGGAAGCACTCGCCTGCGCCCGGTTGAAACCCGAGTGCCGATATGGAGACTCGGACAGGAACACCGTGTCTTT
The DNA here is from genome assembly GCF_029269925.1 of Rhodococcus sp. T2V. Classification (NCBI taxonomy): domain Bacteria; kingdom Bacillati; phylum Actinomycetota; class Actinomycetes; order Mycobacteriales; family Nocardiaceae; genus Rhodococcus; species Rhodococcus sp. T2V. Next base: position 76,542 of record NZ_JARJBD010000028.1, on the reverse strand, counting down.
CCGATTGGCGTACATGACGCGCCCGCACAACACGACGAATCAGAACGCCGATCGGATCGTGCCACCGTCGACGCGGATCGTGGCACCGCTGATGTATTCGGCGTAGTCGCTGCAGAGGTAGGCGACCGCCGCGGCAATCTCGTCGGGGCGACCGAAGCGGCCGACGTCGTTCGGCACCCATTCGCTCGCCGCGGCGCGTTCGATCTCGTCCCATGATCCGCCCCATCCGTGTGCGGGTGCGATGCTGGTGACGAGCTCCTGCACCGTGTCCACAAGGATGGCCCCGGGTGCCACTGTGTTTGAGGTGACTCCCGTGCCCTCAAGGTCGCGCGCCAGAGATACGGCCAGGTTGTGCCGGGCTGCGAGGGTGGCGTTGTAGTGGGGTTGCACGGCCATCGGCTGGAGGCCGAGACCACCGCCGATCTGGACCACCCGACCCCACCCCCGTTCACGCATGCCGGGAACGAGCCTCTGGATCATTCGGACCCCCGATATCACGTTGACGTTGTAGGTCTGCGCCCAGATCGCCGCGGCGGCCTCCGCCCAGCCGACCTGGTCATAGGCACCGGCGTTATTGACAAGGATGTCGATCGGTCCGTCGGCGAGAGCGGCGGCGGCGACCGCGTCAGCTCCGTCGTCGGTAGCAAGATCTCCGACCGCGACACTCGCCACGCCGTCAGCGGAGCGAATTTCCTCCGCAACCGCCTGCGCGCGAAATTCGTTGCGTCCGTGCACCACGACGCTAGCGCCTTCGGCGGCGAGCAACTTCGCGGTGGCCTCTCCCAGACCCGTACTTGATCCGGTGACCAAAGCGCGTTTACCAGTGAGTTTCAGTTCCATTTTCGATGGTCTTCCTTGAGGCAGCGCCTGAACGGCCCGATATCTACAACCGTATACTTAGCCGAACCGAATGTCTACATCCGTATACTTCAGCGGTAGACTGCTCGTATGAGCCACGACGGGGCGGACCTCGCCCGGAGCAGCACCCCACCCAAGCGAGTACGCAACGCCGCCGCTACCCGGGAGGCGATTCTGCGCTCGGCGGTTATCGCTTTCACGCGGCACGGATACGACGGCGTGGGCGTGCGTGAGATCGCGCAGTCGGCCGGAGTCACTGCGATGTTGGTCAACCGTTATTTCGGCTCGAAGGAACAGCTCTTCACCGAGGCGGTCGATACCGCTTTCGCCCCACGAACAGTGTTGTCGGACAACCCAGCAACGCTTGCCGGTGATGTAGCCGCACGCCTGGTCGAGCGCACGGCACCAGAATCCGAACATCTCGACCCCTTTCTGCTGATGCTTCGCTCCGCCTCGAACCCCCGGGCGGCAGAGATCGTGCGGGCAGGGGTGGAAAGGCACGCCGGACGGTACTTGAGCGAATTACTCGAGGGTCCGGATGCGGACGAACGCGCGATGCTGGCTCATTCGGTCATTGCGGGGTTCTGGCTCATGCGAAAGATGCTGGGCAGCACCGCACTCGTTACCGCCGATCCGGACGAACTAACCCGCCGACTCGAAGCGCTGCTGGTGATCGCCCTCTCCCCTTCCAGCGAGAAGTGACCAGATCGTCGTTCAACCACCGCCGACGTCCACTCGAGATTGGCCGGCCGAGGCATCCCCTTCTCACCGGACATCTTCGCGTCAGCAATTCGCGGGCCCACGATGTCGACGCATCGGGCCCGTCACACCAGTAGCTTCCCAGCGGCAGCAGTGTCATGTCCAAATTTCGTTGCACCACAGCCTATTCGGTCGATCTTGGATCCGTGCAGCCTCGGGACGAACTGGACCGATGTGATAAATCTGTCTCTAAATCTGTTCAGATTAACTGTATAGTTTTGCTTATGACATCCGGTTCGGGCCACTCGTCGGCGGCCGTTGATCTCGATCTAGCCATCCAGCGACTACGCGGTCGCATTCGGTCAGAGTCGGGGCTCGACAAATCTCCGTGGAGTCGGAGCCAGCTATCTGCCCTGGACCGGATTGTGCACGGCCCGCCGAGTACCGCGAGTGATCTCGCCGCGGCGGAGTCGATGCGTCCACAATCGATGGCCGCGGTACTGGGCCCGATGGAGCAGGAGGGCCTCGTGGTCCGGCACCGGGACCCCGAGGACGGCCGCCGCATGCTGATCGCCGCTACCAAAACGGGCCGCGAAGTGCTGCAGTCGGTACTCGAACTGCGCAATGCGTGGTTGACCGCCGCCGTTGATCATGTGTTACGTCCGGAAGAGTACGACGCACTTCCGGTGCTGGTCGATATCCTCAACCGGCTCGCCGACTGTGAAGTCCCACCGGTCGCTCGCCGCGCCGGCCGCTCCAGGGTAGCCCTCCTGTGAGCCCGGCCGTCCATACCCAGCGGCGCACACCCATGCAGGCTGAGACGCCGAGTTGGCGTCTGATCACTCCGTTGCTGTTGGGCTCGGCGTTGAACCCGATCAACAGTTCGGTCATCGCGACCACCCTCGTGGCGGTGGGACACGCTTTCGGCGTCGGGTCGGCTGCTACGGCGAGTTTGGTTGCGGCGCTCTACCTTGCGAGCGCAATCGGCCAACCCGCCATGGGCAAACTCGCCGAAGTGTTCGGACCGCGACGAGTGTTTCTCGGCGGGCTCGTACTCGTGGCGCTGGGCGGGCTGCTCGGTACGGTCGCAGTGAATATGCCGATGCTCGTTGCCGCCCGCGTGGTGCTCGGAGTCGGGACCTCCGCCGGATACCCCACGGCGATGATGATCATCCGGGCCTGGTCGCAGGAACGACCCGCCGGCCGGACAGGAGGCGCCCTCGGGGCCCTGGCTATCGCAGGTCAGGTGACCGCGGCGGTGGGACTGCCGCTGGGAGGACTTCTTATTGCCATCGGCGGCTGGCGGGTGACGTATCTGATGAACCTGCCGTTGGCGATCATCGGGTTGATCTTGGCCCTCGTGTGGGTTCCGCGGGATCCGAGAACGGGGAGGGCGCGATGGTCGTCGGTCGTTCGGGATCTCGATCCGGGCGGGTTGATCCTGTTCGCCGGAACGATCGCCAGCTTGCTGTACGTACTGGGCAACCTCGAGCACCCGAACTGGGTTGTCGCCAGCTTGTGTGGTGTATTGCTCATCTGCTTCGTCCTGTGGGAACTGTGGGTAGGCAAGCCATTCATCGACGTCCGGTTGATCGCACGTAACCGCGCCCTGACCGGTACATACGTTCGGGTGGCGGTGACGTTCTTGTTGAACTACACGATCTTGTTCGGACTGACCCAGTGGCTTGTGGAAAGCCGGGCGCTTTCGGCGGGACAGACCGGACTCGTGATGCTGCCGATGTCGGTGATCGCGATCGTGATCTCGATGCCATTCGCCCGGCGGAACCTGATCAGGTCGTCACTCGTAGTGACGGCGGTCGCGGCGATCGTGGGTACGACGAGTCTACTGGCCTTCACTGCGAATACACCGATGTGGGTACTGGTCGTCGTTCCCACGATCTTCGGCATCATGTCTGGACTGGGCATGATCGGCAATCAGGCCGCACTGTACCGTCAGGCCCCGGCCGAGAATGTCGGAGTGGCCGCCGGCCTGATGCGCACATTCATGTATCTCGGTGCGATCTTGTCGTCCGGTTTGATCAGTGTCTCGTTCGGTGACAACGCCACCGATGCGGGATTGCATTCGATTGTCGTCGCCCTGATCGCACTCGCACTCGTGCTTGCGGTGCTCACCGCGACGGGCCTACGTCGTCTAGGCAGCTTCTCCCCTCCGAGCTAGCTGACCAAATCCGATGGGCGGTACCGCGTTTGCGGTACCGCCCATCAGGGTTGTTTCAGGCGATCACTGAATGTGCGGAGCCTTCGAGCCGGCAGACAGGACGCTGCGGGGCAGCAGGTCCACGAGGTCGTCATACGGCCACGGGCCCGTGTTCTCGTCACGGAAGATCGTCCGTGTCTCGACCGGATGGGTGTACAGACCGACCTTGCCGCCGCCGGTACGGAAAACGCAGCCGGTGACCTCCGACGCGGCCTCGGATGCGAGGTAGAGGACGATGGGAGTGGTCAGTTCCGGATCGGTGCGCGCCTCTTTCGCTTTGGCTCGCTTGGCGCTCATCACTCCCTGCTGGATGAGGGCGGCGTCCCGCTCGCTCGCATCCTGTGTCATACGAGTGGCCGCGAACGGTGCGATGGCGTTGACTGTGATCTTGTCGTGCTGAAGTTCCCAGGCCAGGTCGTAGGTGAGGCTGGTGACACCGCCCTTGGAGGCGGCGTAATGTGCGTTTCCCAGCGGTGCCGCCCACTGGTTCGACGTGGTGTTGATGATGCGCCCGTACCCGGATCGTCGCAGGACGGGAATAGCATGGCGGCAGATGGCGAACGTGCCCTTGAGGTTGACCGCGATGGTCGCGTCGAAGTCCTCTTCGGTGATGTCTTCGATCATCTGTTGCCGAACGATGCCGGCGTTGTTCACCACGATGTCGAGCCTGCCGAACTGATCAACCGCGGTATCGACCACCCGGCCCGCACCGGCCCAGTCGGCGACCGATTCGTAACTGGCGACCGCCTCGCCACCGGTGCTGCGGATCGTGTCAACCACTTCATCGGCGGGTCCGTGTGTGGACCCGACGCCGTCACTGTCTACGCCGACGTCATTGACGACTACTTTGGCCCCCGCCGCTGCCAGAGCCAGTGCTTCACTTCTCCCGACGCCGCGGCCCGCGCCGGTCACGATTGCCACTCGTCCGACGAGCGGTCCGTCTGTACTCACAATCATCCTGCTTTCGTTGTTACGGTGCCGGTACTCCGGCTGGGTGGTCGATGAATTCGGCGGCGAACCACGCCATCGCGTCTTCGAGCGCTTCGAGGCTCCGGCTGGGAAGATCGATGAGGAACTCGGTGGCGCCGGCCTCGCGCCAGCGCGCCATCTGTTCGATGCACTTCTCGGTGGCTTCACGACCGGGTTCGACGCTCGGGGCTGACGGTTGTCCTCGGGGCGCGCGGCCTCCGAGCGGAGCCAAGGGAACGATGATTCGGAATCCCAGTGGCAACTGTTCTTCGCGCGCAGCAGCTAGTCGCGCCACCGTCGCGGTGACCTGGTCGGGTGTGAGGGCCCACGGTGTCCAGGCATCGCCGAAGCGCACCGCACGGCGCAGACCGACGAGGCGATCGCCGCCGATCCATACGGGCGGGCGGGGTCTCTGCACGGGTCTGGGAAGACACACCAGGTCATCGATGTCGACGAATTGGCTGTGTTGGGTCGTGGGGTCGCCATCCCACAACGCGAGGACTGCTCTGAGATAGTCATCGGCGATGTCACCACGATGCTCGAACGGGACGCGAGCGGCGTGGGATTCGTACTCTCGCCGACCTACCCCGAAGCCCGCGATGATCCTGCCGCGGGAGAGGACGTCGAGTGTCGCGAAGGCCTTGGCGGTGATCAGTGGGCTACGTAGGGGAATCTGGTAGACGTGCGTGGCGAATCGGATGCGGCTGGTCAGCGCTGCGAGGTAGCCAGCGGTGCTGATCGGATCGAAGAAGCGTGGACTCCCGTAAAGGGCCGACTCCGCGGCGGCGATGGCGGCATGGTCCCCCACTGTCACGTAGCTGTAGCCCAGCGATTCGGCCTTGGTCACTATTCTGGCCAGGTCTTCGGGGTGCGCCGTATTTTCCCATGGCTGGAGGTTGATTGGCTGCACGATCGGTGTGAAGAAGCCGAAGCTCGCGGTCAGGGCTTCGCCCAGCCGAGCAGGGTAGGACCGGTCGCCAGGCCGAGATGCTGTTCCCCCGAGGTCGCCAGCGGTCATGCCGCGGGTGGGATCGGTGCTGGGGCTCGACATCACGAGAGGATCGGCACCACGGCCGCGATGTGGGAGGACTGCATGTGGCTGCTTGAAGGACTGCCTCCGATGGCTTGTGCCGGGTCCTCGCCGACATGGTGTTTGTTCATCCTGTTACGTCCATTCCTCGCTTGCGCGTGTTGCGGGGCAGTATTCGATATCCACACCGCCGGGACACCTACCGAGCGCGCAAACACCTCGGCTTCGTCTGCAGCCATGATCGTGGTCGGATCCTGCACGGACACGATCTCGCTGTAGACAGAGGCGGCGGTCAGCCCCGCCGCCTCCACGAGTGCGAGAGCTTGACGGGCGACCTTCGCCTCACCGTCGCCGTCCCGCGGTCCCGCTACCACCGGCAGCAGGTGACCCGGTCGTGTGAAATCGTCGGGCTGCGCGTTCGCGTCCGCGATCAGACGTGCGGTGCAGGCTCGATCGTGCGCGGAAATTCCTGTGCCTACACCGTATCTCGCGTTGACTGACACTGTGAAGCCACCCTGACCTGACTGGCGGAAGCTATTGTGCATGGGTGGCAGACCCAGCCGGTCCGCGACGTCCGCTGAGATCGCTACTCGCAGATACCCGGTGCCGTGTCGAACAGCGAACGCCATCAGGTCGGTGGTGGCGTATGCCGCGCCGAAGACCAGCAGTCCCTCGTTTCGGAGGGCGTCGAGAGCGACGACCGCTCCACCGCAGGCCAGCCAAGTCGCCGGATCATCAATCGGGCGCTGGTCAGCAATCCGGAGCCGGGTCATCGGCCCGGCGTTCCGCTGATGGCGGCATGCGTGCCGAAGGTGCGTTGGTGGTATGTCAGTGGGGCACCCTCGCCGAGCCCGACCGCATGGACCAAGCCTGTGACGATCACATGGTCACCGCCGTCGAGAAGCCCAGCCGTTGTGCACCGAAAGAAGGTGTTCGACGCTAGCCGCGGAACACCGTCGTGCCAGTGCCATTCGGTGGAGGTGAAGTCTCCTTTACCCTTTCTGGCGAACTTCTTTCCGGCATCCTCGGCATCGGTCGACAAAATGTTCACGCCGAACACGCCGGACTCCCGCACCACCGAGAGAAAGCCGGATCCTCGGTCGAGAGCGATCAGGATCATCGGCGGAGCCAAGGACAGTGAGCAGAAGGCGCTGACCGTGGTCCCGTACGGTTGACCTCTGGAGTCACGGGCAGTGACCACCGCAACGGGGGTGCAGATGTTGCCCATCGCTTCCCGGAAGATGTCTTCGTCGACCAGTTCCTCGACGGTAGTAGTGCTCATCTCGATCTCCCTATCGCCACTCATGGAGCACGTTATCCGCGCAGACCCGCCTCGACCAGGAGCGGATACGTTTCGTTCCGGAATCGGGTCATGTCTTCGATGTATCGAGGGAAGGACATCAATACACCGTCCAATCCGCAGTCGGTCAGCTTGCCGAGTGTGTCCACGACCTGTTCGTTGGTACCGATAATCGGGAAGCCGGCCCAGCCCCCGATGAACTGACGCTTGATCTTCTCGAGAGCCTGCGGTGGGATGGATTGCGAATTCAAACCCAATGTGGACACCAGTTTTTCGGCCGCCTCCCAGTCGCCCTTCACGTCGACGTAGTAGTTGTGAAATGCGTGCGCAGCCTTTTCTGTTTCGCCTTGGACCACGTACGAGTTGGTCCACACCATGATCTCGCGGCCGTACTCCTCACGTGCCAGCCGCTTGAACGCGGCGACCTCTTCGGCCATCTCCTCCATGTCGTATTTGGGTGCGATGAAGACGACGTCGCAATACTTGGCGCCGAAGTGACGCCCCACAGCCGAACCGCCGGCGTTCATGACAACCGGGTGCGGCTTCTGTACGGGATGGGGCGCGATCGACGCATCGACCACACGGAAGTACTTGCCGTCGAAGTTGACCGGCTCCTCACTGGTCCACAGGGCTTTGACGATCTCGAACCATTCGGCAGCCAGGTCATATCGACTGTCGTGCTCGAGCAGCGGGGCCCCGAACATCTCGATCTCAGGCGTGTTCCACCCGGTGACGATATTCAGCGCGAAACGGCCATTGGTGATGTGATCGATCGTGGCGGCCTGTTTCGCCGCCATCACCGGATGGATGGTGGAGACGTGCGAGGTGGCAAAGACACCGGTGCGTTCGGTGACGGTACCTACACCCGCAGCCCAGGTGAAGCATTCGAAACCGGCACCGTTGAAGTTGGACGGACCACCGAACCCGCGCCACCTCCCGACCGGCACGACGGCCTCGAAATTCATACCATCGGCCAGCTTCGCTAGTTCGATGGTGTTGGGCCACTCGGCTTGCAGCACCCCGTCGATGGTCGAGATGGCGCAGCCGCCCTGGAGGTTCGTCGAGAACGTGCCCAACCGCAGCTTGCGGTCGCTGTAGACGGGGTTGCCGGCTTCCCGGAGGGAGTCCGCACGGGTTGTGGTCATGATTTCGTCCTTCGTCGGCGACCGTTGCCGGTCGAGAGATGGTGAGGTGAAACGCGTCCGGCGGCACGGCCGGGATGCTGACGAATCGTCTCGGCCGAGACGTGGTGGGCCGAGGTGGTCGTCTGCAGCGCACAGCTACGGGCACACACTCACTACGTCAACATCACCTTTTTCCATATGTGGTGGCACAACGTTTTACAAGCCGTTCATAGATCGAGGACGAGTTCATCCGATGCGCAGCTGCCGACGCAGATGATCATCGCCTCCCCTTCGGCACGCTCCTGCTCGGTCAGCACCGTGTCTCGGTGAACAGGCACACCACCGCACACCTTGGTGATGCACGTTCCGCAGAATCCCTCCTCGCAGGAGTACGGAACCTCGGGTCGGACAGCCTGAACGGCTTGGAGCAGCGTCGTTCCGTCCTCGACTTCCACGGTGCGATCGCTGCGCGCCAGCCGGACCCGGAAGGGGCGATCATGCCGGGTCGCGTCGACGTCCTCATCGCTTCCGGAGGCCGGAGCCCCGAACAGCTCGAAGTGAACGGACACGTCCGGCCTGATCTCGGCCGCAAGGGCACGAAGCGCATCGAGCAGAGCCGTCGGTCCGCAGCTGTACACCGCGCCACCGACGCCGACGCCTTCGAGGATCGCCCGCAGGGGAAGCAGTCCCGAATCGACCTCGGGGACCACGTGGACCGTCGAATCCGCCCGAGCACCGAGCGCGGTCAGGTCTCGGGTGAACGCCATGGTCTCCGAAGACCTGCCGCCATAATGAAGGGACCAGGGCACCTGCCCGCCGGCAACCTCCCGCACCATGCTCAGTATCGGCGTCACGCCGATGCCTCCGGCGATGAAGACGTACGACTCGGCAGGCTCGAGCGGAAAATGATTCCGAGGCCCCCGGATCCACAGCTTCTGCCCCACCATGACCGAGTCGTGGATCTCGGCAGATCCACCTCGGCCGCTATCGTCGCGGAGCACCGCGATGGTGTATCGACTGCGGTCCGACGGGTCGCCGCACAGCGAGTACTGGCGAATTAGCCCCGAAGGTAGCGTGACCTCGATGTGCGCGCCTGGCGCCCATTCCGGCAGATCCGATCCGTCGTCGCGAACCAACTGCAGGGAAATGACTTTCTCGGCTTCCCAACGAATCTGAATCACTTTGGCCAAGTTGAGCTCAGCCGTCGCAGCGCCTGCCATAAGCACCTGGACCTCCTGGTCGAACGTGGTGACGAGCCGCCGTATGCCGGAGGTAACGAATGGCGTCACCTGTGGTTGGCATCACGTTGGTCTCATGAATAGCCTAATAATGGGATACGAAGGGGTCAATCGCCAAAGCGACGGGATAAGTGCTGGTCGGCACCGCAGCTTGGCGCGGAGTCGACTCGCAGGACGCAAGGGGGACAACGTCGCAGTTCACGGCATTTATCGCCAGGTGCACCAGCCGTTGTATGCACCGGGAGAGGGGCAGCCCGGGCCGTGAACCGCTCGCCCGCTCCGGAGGTAACTAGCATAATGATAGGACCGTGTTGGAGAATGGAGTGGCCATTATCACCGAAGTGAACGACCACGGACTGGATAGTCGCCCCGAAGCGGATCGGCAGCCACGGAGGCGACCGACGACACGGCGCGCGTACAAGGCTGCCCTGTCCATCGCTCAGCACATCGTCGACGACATCACCACCGGCAGGTTGCGCCCGGGTACCCGACTCGACCGCGAGCGCGAAATGTTGGTTCGCTTCAACGTGGGACGCGGTACGCTGCGCGAGGCGCTGCGCTTCCTGGAGATGAGTGGCGTGATCATGGTCAAGGCCGGACCACAGGGCGGTCCCATCGTCGCGGAACCGGATGCCCACGACCTCGCCGGCATGCTCGGGTTGTTCTTCCAGCTTCGGTCCATGCCGTTCAGCGCACTGGTCGACGCACGCGAGTTGCTCGAGCCCGAACTGGCGGGTCGAGCAGCGGAATTCGCAACCGAGGATGTCGTACAGGAAATCGTCGATTCGGTGCGGGGCATGGAAGCGTTCCTTGCCGACGAGGAGAATTTCATCGCCGAGAACGACCGATTCCACGACATCGTCGCCGCTGCGGCCGACAACGAGATGTTCGCGTTGTTGGTCTCGTCGCTGCACGCGATCACCGACGGGATGCCCCTCGGCATCAGCTACCCCATCGAGCGCCGAGAAGCGGTGTTGCGTGCGCACTCGGCCGTGGCCGACGCGATTGGTACGCACGACGCGGAGGGTGCCCGCTGGGCAATGCGCCAGCACATCAAAGAGTTCCACAAGTACGTCAGGACTCATTTTCCCGACATCTACCGGCAACCCGTGAGGTGGCGCGACATTGCCGACTGACACCCTACGAACGGGTGCCCGGCGCCCTTTCACGTCACTGCGGGTACGCAACTTCCGACTGTTCTTCCTGGGCCAACTCGTCTCCGCTACCGGACAGTGGATGCAGACCCTCGCACTGGCCCTGTTCGTCCTCGACGAATCCGGCAGCGGTGTCGCGCTCGGCATGGTGACCTTACTGATGTATCTGCCGCTGCTGGTGGTGGCTCCCTGGATCGGTGCAGCGCTCGAGCGGTTGCCGCTCCGCAATGTATTGCTCGTGTCCCAGGCGGTACAAGCGACACTGGCGGCGATCCTGTGGTCGATGTCCGCGATCGGCACTCTGACAGTTCCGTTGGCGTTGACCGTGGCTGCCTGCTTCGGGCTCGTACAGCCAGTAGACAACCCTGCCCGGCGAAGCTTCGTGTTCGAGATGGTTGGCCGCGAACGAGTGGCAAATGCAGTTGCGCTCAATTCGACGCTGATGACGGCGTCGCGGCTGGTCGGCCCGGCGATCGCGGGGCTGCTGGCCTCCACGGTGGGTTTATCCTGGTGCTTTCTCGCCAACGCACTCTCCTACCTCGTAATTCTCGGCGCACTTTCCCTGATGCGAACCCGGGACCTGCACACCGAGCGAACCGTCGCCGGGGCGCAAACAACCGAGACGTCGTCACACGCGTCCGTGCTGGACGGGTTTCGCTACGCCCTACGCGACTCCCGGATTCGGTGGCCGCTGGTACTGACGGCGGTGGTCTCACTGCTGTTGCAGAACTATCCCGTTCTGCTTCCCCTGCTCGCACACGAACGCATGAGCACGGGAGCGTCCTCGGCCGGTTTGTTGTTCAGCGCACTGAGCGCGGGCAGCCTGCTCTCCGCATTGACGGTGGCGACCTTGGCGCCGACGGGGACGCGGGTGGTGGCAGTGTCCGCGCTCTGTTACGGAATCGTGGTCGCTGCTACATCTTTCACCTCAGGTATGGTCGTCCTGGGAATGCTCTTGGTCTTGCTCGGGGCTGCGGATCAGGTCTTCTCCTCAACGGCTAACGCGACATTGCAAATTCAGTCGGATCCGCGCTACCGGGTGAGGGTGATGTCGCTGTTTTCCGCCTTCTTCATCGGAATGCAAGGGGTCAGTGGCGTCCTTGTAGGAGCCCTCGCCGACCTTTTCGGACCGACCGCGGCCATGACGATCGGCGGCGTCGGGGCGATCGTGGCGGCCGCGATCGTTTTGGGGGTCAACCGGCGGCGCAGAGCGCCGCAGGACCGCGAAAACAATGGGGCTCGAAGGACCAAACCAGCATCGCCGTAGTCGATCCGGTTTGCCACTCGGGTGGACTCCGAGTCGAACTCCTCGCCGCCGTGAGCCACCTGGCGTTACACGTCATCGGTCCGTCCTCGTCTTTCCCCGCCGTCCGGGGACGTTTCGACATCGAAGACATCACGTCCCAGCCGGTGCAACGCAAGGGCAAGGGCCAAGCGGGTCCGCCCCTGAGCAGTTCGGAATGAGTAGCCGAGTTCTTTCTCCAGACGATCGCAGTGAGCCTGCACGGTCGAATGATGTAGTCCCAGCTCGTGTGCGGCCGCCCGCACCGTCGTATTCAGCTCCATTGCCTCGAGTACCCTGCGAGCGATGGTCGAGGACGCGGTCGCTGTGCCGATCGCAATCGCATCGGGATGTGGCACAGGGCTCGCGTCGTGCGCTCGCACCAGAAGCGAGAGGGCACCGAGCTCCCGATAAGTCACCGTCTCACCGGCACGCGAAAGCCGGAGTGCGACAAGTGCCTGGTCAAAAGAGTCGGCGAGTCGCTCGACGGTGACGGTCTCACCGATCCCGCAGGTTCCGGTGACTGGCTGCGGACAGTCCGCTCCCGCGACGATCGCGCGAACACCTCCGAACCGGGTGCCGACCACCGCATCGATGTGCGTCACCCCGATCGGCGGCGGATCGGTGGAGATGACCGGCATTACGATGAGATAGATTTTCGAGCCGGCCTCCAAGCCGAGGCGGCGGGCGATCGCCAACTTGGTTCCCAGAGCCGCTTCGCGGTCGAGGAGCGCTTCGAGTGCACCAGCGTGGTCGGGGACTGTGCCCATGGTGCGGTCGATCGTGATTTGAATCGAAGAGGCCAGCCGATCGAGGACGGTCTCGTCGTTGATTTTGGTCTCGGTGTTCCGCTCCACCCACACCACTCCCCCGTCCAGGTCGCCCAATGGGCGCCGTGTCCACAACGCCAGTTCTTCGGCACTGGGCATCTGCATGATCGGGGTGCCGCGTGAATCCACGCGTCGCACCAACCGATGTGCGGGATACACCGCACCCACAGCGCAGCCCGTGAGATTCGCCGCCGCGCGCATGAGCGCCGAAATGCCGACCCGTCTCCGGATCAGTCCATCGAATTGCGTGATGATGCGTAATGTCTCGTTGACGTCAGTGTCGATACCATCAACCCGGCCGAGCAACTCACGCATCCGGCCGACTTCCGCGCGTGGCTCCTCGGTGTCGGCCTTATCGCCGCTCATACGATCCCGCCGTCGACCGTCCTGGTCGGTTCCGCCCGCCGGCGGGACGACGTGCGGGAAAGGGGCTCGGCGCCGTGTGGGTTTGGGTTGTCGGTAATGAACATCCGCGCTACCTCCAGCGATAGTGATCTATGCCACTCTATTCGCCACTCGGCGGGGTGTCGCCCGCCACAGGTGCGCAAATTGCCCGTTCATTCCCGCCGTCCGGCGGCCTTGTACTGGCGGTCGTCGAGGCGGGCGAGACGTACGGCCAAGGCGACGATCCGCGACCGATCCGGGTAGCGGACGAAGCTGGAACCCAGAGCACGAAGGAGGCGGAAGCCGAAGGTGACACGGTCGACGCCGAAACGCACCCAGATCTCTTCCGCGGGGATGTCGCCGAAGGACACCCACTTCGCAGCGAGTTCGATCATCTCGGTGATGTGGTCCGGACGGGACTCGATCCTTCTCTTGCCACGATTCTTGCTCACGTTCCGCCACCTCCGTGGTTGTAGGGCGAGGACGACCAGTGACAACAAGTGCGCCGTCGTGGCGGCCTGGTCAGGCCGCCACGACGGCGGTCAGTGCTGACTGCCTTCAGCGAGCAGCACCGACAGCGGCATCCAATGCCGGAAGGGAGTAGAGCGAGAGAGCGTTGCCGTAGAAGATGGCGTCCTTCTCGGCCGTGTCGAGAAAGTCAAAGCCCTCGATGACCGGCTTCAGATCGTCGAGGTCGCGCCCGGTCGTGGGATCCGGAGCACTACCGCTTCCCGGCTTTTCGGTACCGAACAAACACCGGTCCGCCCCTACTGTCCGGACCAGCAGTTCCAGCGCCAGCGGCGCATGCAACACGGTGTCGAACCAGAGACGCCGCAAACTTTCGTCGAACGACTCCTGCAGCACCTGGCCGGTCCGCAACTTGGGGTGCAGACGAGCCGCCCGCCAGCGCCCGATCTGGTAGGGGACCGAGCCGCCACCGTGTGAGACGACAATCTTCAACGTCGGGAAGCGTAGGAACACCTCCGAATTGAGCAGGGAGAGCACAGCGATGCTTTCCTCGGTGATGAAATGCTCGCTGTACGATTCACGACCGTTCTGGCAGCTCGCGGAGTGGATGAGTGCCGGCACATCGAGTTCGACCATCTTTTCGTACAGCGGGTACCACCACGGATCGCCCAGCGGGGGCACGTAGCCGCTTCCCTCGGACGGGTCCGGGTTGAGCAGGCAGCCGACCATCCCCAGATCTTTGATCGCCTTTTCCAGTTCACCCGCCCACTTCTCGGGTGTTTCCCCGTATGCCTGAGGCAGTCCGGCGACGCCGGCGAGGCGGCCGGGGAACTGCTGGACCTGGCGAGCGATCGCCTCGTTCACCTCCGCCGTCCACCAGTGCACGACCTTGGACGGGGTCGCCGAATGCGATGCCTGGAATGGACGCGGCGAGATGAGTTGGACGTCGGTGCCGACGCTGTCCATCACCGCCAGCGTGCGGTCGCCGTACTCCTCGAGCTGCGCATCGGTAACACCGGACCCGTTGCGGCCCTGGCCTCCTCGGGAGGATAGCAACGCGGCCTGGTACGCGTACAGCTCCGGCGGCGCGTTCAAATGGGCGTGGGAGTCGATGATCATGACTTCTCCTGATAGAGCGATTGGTGGACGAAAACAATGGAATAGGTCGCCGCTGCTTCATAAATGGCCAGACACGCGGCAAGGGTTCCCAGCCCCCACTCCCCGTCATGGATCGGGAGCCGGCCGTCGAGCGTCTGGTCCATCTCGACAAGCGCCTGATCCCAGACCGAGGTTGCGGGGTCGACAGGGAGGTCGGTCAGTTGTCCGTCGGCGTACAGATGCAAACCACCGGGGTGGACTCGAACGCCACCACCGGTAAAAGTGGCGAACAGCTCGTCCGCCTCGGGTACAGCTCCGGAACCGTCGTAGTAGGCGTTGGCCTCTACTCCGTTTGCGAAACTCATCTGCGCCGAGAATCCCTGTTCGGCGCCTCCCACGCCGCCGTGGAGAGCTCCGGAAACCGCGCGCACCTCTCCACCGCAGATCAGTCGCACAATGTCGATCTGATGGGCCCCTTGCCGAAGCAGCAGACCGTTGCCCACTGCTGCATCGAGGTCGTGCGCCGTACGGGTTCGGCGGCGATGCCAATCGGTAAACGAGGTCGCCTGCACCGACAGCAGATCACCGAGCCGACGGTCGGTCACGATCTGCCGCAGCACCCGATAGCGGGGGTCGTAGCTCAGGGTGGGGCCCACGAGCAGGCTCACCCCGGCACGGCGTGCGCAATCCACAGCCTCACGTGCGTCAGCGGCGGAGGTCGCCAATGGTTTCTCGCAGATGATGTGCACACCGGCCGCGGCCGCGGCGGAGACGGCGCCCAGGTGGTGCGCTGTCGGCGCCGCGACGTACACCACGTCCACTGTTCCGGAGGCGACCAGTTCGGTGGCATCGATGAAGGCAGGGCAGCCCCATTCGGCCGACACTCGGTTTCGAACATCCGGATCGGGGTCCGCGAGGCCGGTGAGCACGAACCGGTTGCTGCGTAGGACAGCGCGGGACATCAACTCACCGGCAACGCCGGCACCGACGATCCCGAGTCTGCGAGGAGCGTGGAAACGCATGTCGGTCAGCTCAGCCCGTAGATGTCGAGTGTGGTCTCGCCGGAGGCGATCCGGGTTCGGATCTGCTCCTCGGACCGTTCCCGCTGCAGTGCCCGCTCGACGACCGCCTTGACCTGGCCGGCATCGATGGCAACCACACCGTCGGCGTCACCGACGATGATGTCGCCCGGGTGCACCGTCGTCGAGCCGAGCTGGATCGAGACGTCGAAGCCGCCCGACGTGGCATCTTTGCCGGTTCCGCGCACGCACAGTCCCCGGGCGAACACCGGGAACCCGATGGATTTGAGGTCGGTCGAGTCACGGACCGAACCGTCGATCACCAAGCCGGCAATACCACGTTCGGCCGCGGCATGGGCCAGGATGTCGCCCCAGTAGCCGTACTCGATGTCGGTGTCGGCAGCAGCGACGAGTACGTCCCCCGGCTCGGCCGCATAGAGTGCGCGGTGGAGCCAGATGTTGTGCCCCGGTGTGAGGTCGACAGTGAAGGCGCGGCCGCAGATCCGCCATGCCGGATCGAGCGGTCGGATCCGCGGGGGCAGCGGGGTGGCGCCGGACTCGTGGAGTGAGGCGGCACCGAGTTCCCGCAGAGCCGGAGACAGAGTGGTCATCGCGTTTCCTCGTCGGCGGTTTGCAGCTGGTGATAGCCCGCCTGCGCGCGGGCGTGGTCGAGACGCGCTCCGCCGGCGACTGCAAGGCGGATGCGTTCTTCGGCATTCTCGATGGCCTCGGCGACGGTGAGGACACGCTCGACCTCGGCCTTCGCCAAAACGACCACACCGTCGGCGTCTGCGACGACGAGGTCACCGGGGTGCACGATGACGTTTCCGAGGGCGACCGGTACCCCGGTTGCCGCCAGCCGCACCCGGTCCTTGCCGGTCTGCATGTTCCGGCCTCTGGTGAAGACCGGGTACTTCAGTGCCAGGCTCGGTGCGACGTCGCGGCAGACACCGTCGATGACCGTTCCGGCGATTCCGCGGGAGGAGGCGACGTAGGTCATGATGTCTCCCCAGACGGTGCAGTCGAGCCGGCCTTCGTTGTTGAGCACGACGACCTCGCCGGGGGCGACGTCATCGATGAAGTCGCCGACAGTGCCACCATTCTCGTCGACCGGTTCGTACTGTCCGGTGAACGCCGGCCCGCAGAGCCGGAAGCTCGGGTCGAACGGCTGGATGCCTGGGACGGCACCCGGCAACCCGAGCTTGTCCAACGCATCCGACAGGGTCGAGGTGCTGATGGCACCGACCCGGGTGAGCAGTGTGACGTCGGGCAGGGTCGAAGTGGTTGTTTCGTCAGCCGGCATTGAGCATCTCCTCGTAGTTGCGTCCCATGACCTGTGATGGCAGCAGGCCTCGCCTCAGGTCCTCGGTCATGAGGCGTTCCTTGGCCACCAGCCGTTCGGCCGTAGTGAGGACCCTGTCGATCTCCGAGGCGCCGACAAAGGTGACGCCGCTGCCGTCGGCGATGACGTAGTCGCCATCGGTGACGGTGACGCCGTGGATCTGTACGGGGTCACCGACGCTGTCCTCGACGAAGCGTCCACGCGCGGTGAACGGCACGGTGGTGAGCGCGGACACTGGCAGTCTCAGTTCGCGGATCTCGTCTACGTCGCGGCAGGCGCCGTCGACGATGACCCCGCCGACGCCTTTGATGACGGCGGCTTGGGCGAGCAGCCCGCCCCACGAGCCGGCGGTGGGTGTGCCTCCGTGCTCTTGCTGGACGACGATGACCTCGCCGGCGTTGGCCCGCTCGATCGCCGCGGTACCTAGATGCCGACTACTCGTTCGTCCGTCGGCGGGGATCGTGCGCATTGTGACGACTCGGCCCGCCGTGCGGCTGCCCTCCCAGACCGGGCGTAACCCTGCGACACCACCGGTCAGCCCGAGCGTGTCGAGGGCATCGGACACTACGCATGCGTCGAGGTCGAGTAGGCGGTCGCGGTAGCTGTTCACAGTGATCTCGTCCACGTCAAAAATCCCATGCCGCAGCCGGATCCAACTGTAGACCGGTAGGCGGGGATGTAGTCGACGACCTTGGCGGTCGCGTCCTCGAGTGCTGCACCGACGACGATCCAGTTACGGATCTCCGAGCTTCCCTCGGTCAGGCCGGCGACCGGGATCTGCGCCAGTGCCTCGTGGTCGTGGCGTTCGAGGGCGCTGAGAAGACCCCGGTCGAGGTCCTCGTCGATGATGGGGTGTGTGAGTCCACCGGATGCGATGAGAGCGACGCGCAGGTCGGAGTCCCAGCTTTCGATGGCGGCGCGGAGTCCCTGCCCAAGTTCGACGCAACGCCGCGGTGTGGGCTGGTTCGGGGGATAGTAGGTGTTGAGCATGATCGGGGCCAGCGGCAGGCGGGGCAGTCCCTCGAAGAGCCGGCGGTAGATGAAGGTGAAGGCGTGTCCGAGGCTGCGGCCGGTGGGCTGCTCGCTGAACTGGGCGATGTCGAAGCCATTTTCGACGAGGTGCTCGACGAGATGCTGGCCCAATTCGGGAACGGTGCGGTAGGTCTCGTCCTGATCGGCGTGGTAGTACTCGTACGCCGATTCCATGGTTTTCGGATAGACCTCCATTCCCGGGGGACGATCGTCGAGGGACTCGCCTCGGAAGATCGCGACCGCGGGCATGATGTCGTCGAGGAAGAGTTCGCGCTGATCGTCACCGATGACCAGGAGAACATCGGGTTTCATCTCGAGCAGTTCATCGCGCGTGCGCTCGAGCGCTTCCTGGCATGCTTTGTGGCGGGCCTCCATCTGCCGAATCTCGATCTCCCGAGCGAGTTCCTCGGGTGTGCGTGGTGACGACGGAAGATTGAGTTCCTTCAGGTGCGGCTGCTCGAGGTCACCGTGTGCGCGCCACCCGCCGGGTTCGATTGATAGCTGCGGGCTGTGTGACACTCCCGCGCCGCCGACAATGTACGCCATGTGTATTCCCTTCCAATCTTGTTGATTTGTCCGGCTTACAGCCGGACACTCACGTCGGCGGCGGATCCGAGCGAGTGACGGTAGTAGTCCCATGTCCACTCCGCGTAGGTCAGAGCGGCTTTACGGCTGTTGACGAAGCCGGAAACGTCTTCGGCGTCGGCTTGGGTCAGCACGGCAGGTTCGGCGCCGGGTATCGCGTAGGTCGAGAGCGTCAGGTCGGCGAGGGTTTCGAGCTTGATCGCCCGCACTGTGGCTTCCTGCAGTGTCGCTCCGACTGCGACCACGCCATGGCCTCGCAGAAGACACACGTCCTTGTCGTCCATCGCGGCGGCCAACTCACCGCCGCGCTCGGGGCGGTCGATCAAGACGGCCCGTTCGTAGATCGGCACGCCGCGAACCGCAAGTTCCATTGCGCCTGGATCGTAGGCCCCGATGGTCGGAGTGAGCGGCAATCCCAGTATTCCGACGAGCAGGGACGACCGTGGGTGGCCGTGGACCACCGCACCCACATCGGGCCGTTTGCGGTAGATCTCGGTGTGGATGGGCCATTCTCCGGGCAGCGCATAGCCGCCTGGGAGGTCTGCGTTCGTCGATTCCAGATCGACGATGTGGATGTCATCGGCAATGGTGAACTCGACACCCGGATCATGTAGTGGGCGGCACCGGACGAGGAACATGTCGCTGTCGGGGACACGCATGCTTACGTGCCCGGTGATTTCCCGCACGCAGCCAGTCGCCGCGAGGATCCGGCAGGACAGCGCGACGGATTCCCTCAGAGCTTGGATATCGGCGGAGTCAGACACGTGAGGTTCCTTTCGTCAGAGAGCGGAGGGCGGCAGCCATCCGGGCGGGCTCGGTGAAGACCCGGATTCCGGACGACGCCAGAGTGGTCATGCCCGCCTCCGCCAGTGGGCGGGCAACGAGCCAGGTGACGAGGATCGGTACATCCGAACGTGACTTCGCCGCTGCGATTTCGTTGGCGACCCGGACGGCATCGTTGCCGGTGATGCTGGTGAGGACGATGCAGACCGCGTCCACATGCGGATCAACGGCGACGACGTCGATTACCTCGGTGAACAGGCCGGGCGTGAAGGCTCCCTCGGCGGTTATGTCGAGAGGATTGGCGACGCTGGCGAACTTGGGCAGAAGACCGGCGAGGGCTCGAGCGGTGCCCTCGGTGAATTCTGCTGTGTCCAGATCTTTCAACGCCAGCAGATCCGCGGTGGCGCTGCCCGCACCTCCGGATGTCGTGATGACCGCGGCCCGCCGCCCTCGGGGAGTCGGGTAGTCCGCGAGAGTGGAGGCTACCTCGAGGAGCTGGCTCATTTCCTCGACCTGGATGGCGCCCGCTTCCTCCAGGACCGCCCGGTAGGCGTCGTGACTGCCTGCCAAGGCACCGGAGTGTGAGGCGACCGCGCGTTGGCCGGCAGCGGTGACACCGGTCTTGAAGACGGTGACTGGGATGCCGGCATCTCGAGCGGTGTGCAGTGCCCGGCGGAATGCAGAACCGTCGGAGACCCCCTCGAGGAACACCGCGATAGATCGCGTGGTGCCGAGACCGGCGAGGTAGCTGATGTAGTCCGCCACATCGAGATCGGTTTGGTTGCCGACGGTGACCCAGTCGCCGATGCTGTAGCCGTCGGAAATCTCGCGCGAGACGAGGCTGCCGGCGACGGCGCCGCTCTGGGCGACGAGGCACACTCCCGACGGGGTGTCGGGGAACTTGTCGATTGCTTGCGAGAACGTCGCCGCCATCTTGTGGTGCGCGCTGACGATCCCGATGGTGTTCGGGCCGCAGAGGAGCGTGCCGGACCCTGCGACGGCGTCCCGCAGTTCGGCGTCGAGAGCGGCACCTTCTGCCCCGACTTCCCCGAATCCGGAGGCGAATACCATTACGGCGCGAACGCCTCGTGCGACGCACTCGCGGACCGCGGCGATGCTGGCTGAGGCTGGGAGGGCGATGCACACGAGCTCTGGGGTATCGACGAGTTCGTCGATGCTCCGCACCACAGGAAGGCCGTCGATCTCTCCGCCGGCCGGGTTGACTGGGTACAACGGTCCGCCGAATCCGTTGCGCTGCAACGCCCGAATCACCTTTCCACCCGGCCTATCCGGAGCCCGGGAGGCGCCGACAACGGCGATCGATCGGGGCCGGAACAGCGCTGTGAGGTCGGGCCCGGTGGCGGCAGAGGTGGACTCCTGCACCGGCAAGACGACCGCACTGGCGTCGAGGACCAGGCACCGGCCGTCCGGAAGAATCCGAACCGGGTTCAAGTCCAGTTCCGCGATCGCCGGAGCCTCGACGGCGAGTCTGCTCACTCGCGCGACGAGTCCACAGAACTGTGCGGTGTCGACCGCCGGCGCCCCGCGGAATCCCTGAAGTAGCCGCGAGGACACCAAGGAGTCCAACATCCTTGCAGCTTGTGCGGCTGTGACCGGTGCCGGATGGCGGGCCACGTCTCGGAACAACTCGACCGTGACACCGCCGAGCCCGACGATGAGAATCGGGCCGAAGGTGGCGTCCCGGTTCCATCCGACGAACAGATCGGTGCCCGCGGGCGCCATCTCCTGGACGACGATGCCGGCGTCGGCGAGACCGAGATCCGAGATCTTCTGGTCCAGCCGCTCGTACGCCGCACGCACCGCGTCCGAGGTGGACAGCTTCAGTTCCACCAGCCCGGCGTCCGTCTTGTGGACCACCTCGTCGGACACAGCCTTGAGCACGACGGTCCCGCCGAGACGCAGAGCCGTCTCGACCGCTTCGTCACTGTGGGTGACCCGCACACTGGGGACGAAGGGCAAGTCGAGCGGCGCGAGAAGGTCGCGTGTGCTCGATTCACCCCACGTGCCGGTCCGGGGAACTGTTGCGGTCACGGTCACAGACCTCCCCTGTTGAGCGCATCGCGGGAGATGAGGAGACGGTGGATGTCGTTGGTGCCCTCGACGATCTGGAACACCTTCGCATCGCGATACGCCCGGGCGACGCCGTAGTCCTCGGAGACACCGTAGGCACCGTGGATCTGCACCGCATCGGTGGCCGCCGCCTGCGCGGCGTCACTCGCAAACATCTTCGCCATGCTCGCTTCGGTCCGCGCACGGCTTCCGGCCTCCATCGCGGTCGCACACTTGTTCGTCAGCAACCGGGCCGCCTCGATCGAGACCGCCATATCGGCGATCTTCTGCTGGGTCATCTGAAAGCTGCTGATCGGCTTACCGAACACGACGCGGTCCTTCGCGTACTGCACCGATGCGTCCAGGCAGGACTGGGCAAGCCCCACCGCACGTGAGGCGACGGCGAGTCTGCCGCGTTCGACGGCGGTCATCGCGACCGTGAAGCCGTCGCCTTCCTCGCCCAGGAGAGCGTCAGGACCGAGCTGGACATTGTCGAGCACCAGGTCACCGCTGCACAGCGGCCGGAATCCGAGCTTGTTACGCATCGGGTTCTTGATGACGCCCGGTGTGTCGGCGGGAACGATGAACGCCGACAAACCCTTCTTACCCAGTGAGGGGTCGTTGGTCGCGAATGTCACGAAAAACGAGGCTTTGTCGAGGTTGGTGATCCACGCCTTCGCGCCGTTGAGCACGAAGCCGTCTCCGGTGCGGGTGTACCGCGTCTCGGTACCGGCGACGTCGCTGCCCGAGCGCGGCTCGGTCACGCCGGCGCCGCCGAAGATCTGCCCCTCGGCGAGCGGGCGCAGCCACTGCTCCTTCTGCTCGTCGGTGCCGAAGGCGAGCAGGCCGCCGCCGACGAGGGCGGACGGCATGCTCATGAAGACACCGAGGCAGTGATCGACCCGTGAGATCTCCTCGATGATCATCGAGAAGGTCAGGTGATCAAGACCCATACCGCCCCATTCGATGGGGACCACGCCGCCGAAGAATCCGAGGCCCGCCATCTGCTGGAGGAGGTCGAGGGGAATCGACTCCGCCTCGTCGTACGCCTGGACCCGGGGGGCGACCTCGCTGCGCGCGAAATCACGGACCAACTGAATCAGTGAGTCGCGTTCGGCGGTGTCGACGGACGGTTCGAGGATGCTGGTCACAGCGATCCTGCCGCTTCGAGGTTCTTGCGAAGGCGCGGGAAGATGTCGAGGGCGGTGTCGCCGAGCATCTGGTCCAGACCCTTTTCCTCGGCGCCGGGCAGTCCGCGCAGCACGGCCGCGATGTCGTCGGCCCATCCTTCGGTGGTGGTCTTCTTGTGCGAGCCGTCGCCGGGACGCTCGGTGCCCAGGACGATCCGGTCGGCGCCGATGGCCTTGACGAGCAGGTCGAGTGCCTCCTCGGTGTAGAGCGAGGTGTCGTAGTAGCACTTGCGGACTGCCTCGTCGAAGGTGCCGGTGCGGCCGGTGCCCTCCCAGTAAGTGCCGCGGAAGCGTCCGAGCTGATACGGAATCGCGCCGCCACCGTGCGGAACGACGACCTTGAGATCAGGGAACACCTCGAAGGCCTCGGACTGCACGAGCGACATCACGGCCACACTCTCTTCGGAGATGAAGTGCAGGCTCTGATTCTCCCGCAGCGACACGCATCCGGCGGAGTGCACGAGCAGCGGTGCCTCGTATTCGACGAGCTTCTCGTACAGCGGGTACCAGTACTCGTCGCCCAGGCCCGGAACCTCCTGGGGTGCACGGCCTTCGCTCGGGTCGGGGTTGAGGAGCACACCCACGAAGCCCAGGTCGTTCATGCAGCGGTCGAGTTCGTCGAAGCAGTCTTCGATCGGGGCGTTCCATGCCAGCGGCAGGTTGGCCATTCCCTGCAGACGATCCGGGAAGAACGCGGACTGGGTGGCGATGGCGTCGTTGACCGTCTGCGCCCACCAGTGGACGATGCGGGCCGGCTTCTCCGAGTGCATGAGGCTGTATGGGCGCGCCGAGACGAGCTGCACGTCTGTGCCCACGTGGTCGAGCCAGGAGATGTGCTCGCGGGCGAAGTGCTCGAGTTCCTCCGGGGGGATGACTCCGGTCCGGCCGTGGCTCATACCCTCGCGTGCCTCGGAGAAGCCCTTGAGACGGCGGCCGTAGTGACCGCGGGTGCCGATGAGGAACTCACGGTAGCTGTAGAGCTCCGACGGGGCCACGATGTGGCCGTGTACGTCAATTACCTTGCGAGGCATGAACAATGCTCCTTGGTTTGAAGAGTGTGATGAGAGGGGGAATAGGTGGCAGGATTGCCGGCGTGTCGCCCGCGGGAGCTATTCGGTGTACACCCGAACCGGGTGGCGGGTCTGTTGGTTGTGCTCGACGGCCGCGATGATGGTGTCCTCACCGATGGCCACGATCCACCCACACTCGCGTTCCCGGCACACTGCGGTCGGGAGCCACTCTCCGCAGACCGCGCAGATACTGCCGGTTTTCACGTGCCCTGGGTGCTCGCAGGGTTGGCGGTTCGGATTGGAATTCCTGGCGAACTCGATGAGATCGGTTCTCATGAAGGGACTCGGCTCGCTTGCTCGGCCTCGGCATCGATCAGTTTCGAGAGCGCGGTCAGTCGAGGACTGTACAGGCTCTGGGTCCGCAGGAACGCCGAGACGGGGTTGCCCTTGGAGGCGCCGCCGAAGCCGAGTTCCTTACGCTCCATGGGAAGCTCGATGACATTGCTTTCGGTGGCCGGGTCGTACACGTTCATCACCGGTTCGTCCGCCTCGTTGGCGTCGAGCTGCTTTCGGAGCAGGGTCCGGAATAGAGCGATGCCCTGATCTGAGGAGCTGAGGTTCTCGTCGTGGCGGCTCGCAATCGGTCCTTGTGTCACCCACACCATCGCGTCCTGCGAGTCGATGGTGTCCATACGGAAGGTGCCGTCGTCGTTCTGCAGCTTGACGTCGTAGATGTCAGGAAGCTGTCGGACCTGCTGGACCAGATGGGAGAACTTCTCCTCCACGTCGAACCAGCAGTACCAGAAATGCAGGGTGTTCGTGTCGTCGACGGGAACACGAATTTGCAGCGACTGCAGTCCGTATCCGCCCACCTTGAGAATGTGGGGGAAGTACACGGGGTGCCCGGTCCGCCAGTCCTCGGACTCCTCGGTCTGGCCTTCACGAAGACGACGCTTGATGATGCCGTAGTCGACGAGATCGAAGCCGATCTTGATGTGGTGACCGGCCAGTTCGGTGGGCTCCTCGCCGGCACGTTCGAGGGTGTAGTTGAAGTACTTGCCGTGCAACCACTCGACGTGGGTGGGATCGAACGAGTTCTCCATGATCTGGAGCCAGTTGCAGGGGATGATCGCCGATCCGATGTCCCGGAACTGCGTGTCGTTTTCCTCGAGCGTGAACAAATCGAGCAAGGGCAGCGCCGGGGCGGGCCCTTCGCCGAGGTAGGCGAAAATCAGGCCGGCGAGCTCACGCACCGGATAGCCGGTGATCGAGGCGCGCTCTCGCAGGCGCGGCGAGGCCGGTTCCTGATTGGGTTGTTCGAGGCAACTACCCGTGCCGTCGAAGAGCCACCCGTGGTACGCACACCGCAGCCCTGGCCCATCCGGGAACCCGTACGCCAACGACGCACCCCGGTGCGGACACTTGCGTGCGACCAGACCCAATTCTCCTGCCTCCGAACGGTAGAGCACCAGGTCTTCGCCGAGGATGCGCACCGGCTTGACCGGGTTCTCGTCGAGCTCTGCCGCGGCGGCGACCGGCAGCCAATACCTCCGGTAGAGCTCTCCAGCGGGAGTGCCCTTGCCGACGCGGCTGAGTCGTTCGTTGAGTTCAGGTTGAAGCATCAGGACCTCACACTTTCGAAACGGACGTTGTTTCATCAATTAGGCTAATCATAGGACCAACCTCCTCGCAAGAGGATAGAGCACATTGATTCGGCGGAACTTACGTTCCCGGCTCGGTGGTGTCGCGCTCGATCTCATACAACTCCTCGAGCCCCGCGATCTCCTGGAACTCCTCCCAGATCCGGAAGGCGTCCGCGGGATTTCGGCCGCTGGACCGGCCCTGGGCGTGCCGCTGATACACCTCGGTGATCGCCGCCCAGGCGGCGGTTTGGCCGGTGACGGGGTCGATCACCAGGGCGTAACCCATGTCCGCCCACTCGTCGGGTGTGTGTAGATCCAATGACGTCAACGTGGCAACCGGACAGTCGAGTTTCTCCGGAATCAGGGCCCGTTGCTCGGACCCCTCCGGGAGCAACATCACAGCGTCGGCGCCGGCATCGCGATAGGCCCTGCAGCGGTTTATGGCGTCATCGAAACCCTCGTTCTGGATCGCCCCGGTTCGCGCGATGATCAGCAGGTCAGGATCCTCGCGCGCCTGCACGGCGAACCGTACCTTCTTGACCATCTCCTCGGCCGGAACGAGGTGCTCGATATGGCGGTGATGGCTCACCCGCTTCGGCGCGACCTGGTCTTCGATCTCGATCGCGTGCGCTCCCGCCGTCTCCAGTTCCGCCACGGTACGGGTCAGGTGAACGGCATCACCGAATCCGACTCCCCCGTCGACGATGAGCGGCAGGGTGGACCGACGCCGCACCGCAGCCACGGCGGAGGCCAGCTCGGTAAGAGTCAGCAGCGCCTCGGACACCGCCAGCGAATACCCCAGGCCTCCGCCGCCGAGATACCCCGCCTCGAACCCCAGGCGCGTACACAACCGCGCGGTGAGCGCGTCCGGCGTGTACGGCACGATAATCGGGTCCTTGCCTTCGAGACGGCGTCGAAAGCTGGCTCTGTCGATTCGAGTCATCAGG
Source organism: Rhodococcus sp. T2V (assembly GCF_029269925.1). Lineage (NCBI taxonomy): Bacteria > Bacillati > Actinomycetota > Actinomycetes > Mycobacteriales > Nocardiaceae > Rhodococcus > Rhodococcus sp. T2V. The sequence continues at coordinate 50,269 of NZ_JARJBD010000028.1, read as the reverse complement.
TCGCGTTTCCTGTCTGGATCAGATCGATGGGATATGTCCGCTATGACTGCCTGCTCACCCACCGAGCACCTTTACGCCGCTGCGCTGCTCGCACAACGGATTCGCTCAGCGGCTGATCGCACCCGTAACTCGTTTTCTCGCAGTCGAGCTCGCAATCGTCGCCATGGATCAGAAGCAAGATTCGGGGTGGAGTCATATGGGGTACCCCTACGATAGACCCTTGGTTCAATGATTATTCGATATGTGCCACATTCTTCACGCTTTCCCAGTGGTTCCACGGCGTCGCAAACGTGTGGTGCCGACCACTCTATTCGATACCTCGTCGCAGTTCAGCCGCCATTTGTGAGCGAATCGCTGCCTACTACCCGCCATGTGTCGGTCCGGACTCCGCCATTGGAATGGGTACGACATTCGGTATTGACGCACGTCACATAGAGGGTAATCATAGGACCAACCTCACACCCCGGGATACGAGGCCGCCAGTCTGCTCACCCGCTTCAGACGCACGGCATACCAACCATCAGAGGAATTCAGCAATGAGTGGAGACCCATCCAATCTTCCCCTGGACCAGACACACGGCAACACCGTTGTCTCCCAACAGGAAGTGCGTCGCGTAACCATCTCCAGTTACCTCGGCAACACGATCGAGTACTACGACCACACACTTTTCGCCTCGGCTGCCGCCCTGGTGTTCGGCCCACTGTTCTTCTCGAACCTCAGTCCCGCCCTCGGGACCATGGCATCCTTCGCCATCCTTGCCACCGGCTATGTTGCGCGCCCGCTCGGCGGCGTCGTCTTCGGGTACCTCGGCGACCGCTACGGACGCAAGTCCACCCTTCTCATGACTATGACCATCATGGGGATCGGCAGTGGCCTGATCGGATTCCTTCCGACATACGACCAGGTCGGAGCAATCGCACCGATCCTCCTCGTTCTTCTTCGTATTCTGCAGGGCTTTTCGGTCGGCGGAGAATGGGGCGGTGCCGCACTGATGACTGCCGAGCACGCGCCGAACGGTCGCCGCGGCCTCTACACAGCGATCGGCCAGGCCGGAATGGCCTCGGGAGGTGTGGCATCGACCCTGGTCATGGCACTCACGACCCAACTCCCGGATGAGCAGCTGTTCTCATGGGGCTGGCGCGTACCATTCCTGCTGAGCTTCGGACTCCTCATCGTGGGTCTTTACATGCGACTGAAGGTGACTGAAAGTCCCCTGTTCGTGGCGTACGCCGAACGAGGCGAATCCGTGAAGTTGAGCCGATCACTCCTCGATAACCGAGGCGCACTGCTGCGCGGACTCTTCGCCAGCTTGCCCTCGACGATGTCGTCCTCGCTGTTCGGCAGCTTCGCGGTCTCCTACGCGGTAGGCGCCGGCCACAGCCGCTCCATCGTGCTTACCGCACTCGCAGTCGGATGGGCTCTGTCCACCGTGACCATGCCCCTCTACGGTTCGCTGTCCGATCGTGTCGGGCGTCGCACCGTATACATCACTGCCGCACTCACGCTCGTCGTGATCGCGTATCCCTTCTTCTGGGCCATCCACACCATGAACACCGCCCTGTTGTTCCTCGCCTTCATCGTCGTGTTCGCAGTGGTCGCGATCGGTATGCAGGCCGTGATCGCGGCGCTACTGACCGAGATGTTCCCGACCGAGTCTCGCTACACGGCGGTATCGATCTCATACCAGGGCAGCGCCATCCTCGGCGGCCTCGCCCCGGTCATCGCCACCTCCCTGATCACCGCCGCGGACGGCGGCGCACAGTGGGTAGCTGTGATGGTCGCGATCGTTGCCGTGCTCGGGGCAACCATGGTCTGGACAACGGTGGAATCGAGCGGCAAGAGCCTGAGCGCCCGTAACACCGGCCGGGAGCGCCCGGTCCAGCCCGCAGTCGACCCCGTCGGCTGACGCCCAACTCCCTCTAGCTCCGGGCGTCGTGTCGGACCGAACCATCGATCCGTTCCGGCACGACGCTTGGCCGTCGACATCCAGACGGTTGCAGGGCAGAGCCGATACCCAGTCCGGCAGGACGCTCTCCTGCGCTGTGAGTGACCACCACACCACTCTCCAGGGTTCTCATCGGAGGCTCCAGGCACCGGAACGCGCGCAGTCCGAGATGTTCACTCGCAGGCCGAGAGGAGGTTCTCGACCGCGCTGACGACGACCTGGCGTCGGCGCGCTCTGTCCCGGGGTGCGGCGGCGCCGAGCTCGGGTGTCTGGATATGCCAGGACATGGCAAGTGCGCGAACAATGGTAAGAATTTCGTGGGCTGTGTACTGAGTCGGCAGATGCCCGTCCTGCTGTGCCTGAGCGATCTTTTCGAGCTTGGACTGATTCGATGCCGCGATGGACTGCAGCGGCTCCCCGTCGGGCCGCTCGAGCTGGTACCAGGTTGCCAACCTCAGCGTCGACGGGTTGTCTTCGTAAAGATCGAAAGCCCGGCCGACGTACCCGGCCAGGTCGGCGGCATCGAACTGAACAGAGTCGGTGAACGCCACCACCTGACTGCTGAAGACCGAGTCGAAGAGGCCGTCCTTGTTGCCGTAGTACGCATAGATCAGCGACTTGTTGGCCTGCGCTTCAGCAGCGATCCTGTCGACACGTGCTCCCGCGATCCCGAACTTCGAAAACTCAGTTGTGGCCGCGTCCAGAATTCGTTTCTTCGTCGCTTCTGAGTCCCGTGCCATACCGCAATCATAACAACTAACTAGTCAGTTTGTATTGCTTGTATCTAGCGCCGCCTCCTGCAACAAATGCCGACACGACGGAACCCCGATCCGGCGGAACCTCCCGGCTGCGCTTGCCGTACTGCTTCGTCCCTGAAACCCGTGCTCCAACACTGACGTCGCTGGTGCACCGCCGACACGACCGGATCGCCGCCAACCTACTCGCCTCCGACACCCTCACCACCTGGCCAGCGGCCGCATCACCACCGGCGCTGGGCTGGCCGCGGCGCTGGCAGCTGGTGCAGCCGCCGCGCAGCTCGGATCGGTCTTCATGCGCTGCCCTGAAGCGGGTACCTCGGCGGTCGTACGCAACGCACCCACCAAGGCATGCCGACCGCGCCGAACTGGCACGACTACGCAAGGAGAATGCGGCACTCGAACCCAGAGGGCGCGGGCCGCCGACGGCCGAGCAGTCCGGCGCGTCCTGACGGGTCGGTGGTCTCGCCGCACACCCAGATCCGGACACCGCACAGGTGCGTGGGAGCCGCGCACAATCGCCGCATTCGGCTCACGACGCCAGCGCAGTGGTCTTGCGTGTCACGCGGGTCGTCCCGCCGAACTGTTACCCCATTAGCCTCTGGCGATGACCGGGTGGGTAGTGCTTTCGTGAATGAAGGGGGGCAGACCCGATCGATCGAGGAGCCGGTCATGGCCAATCCATTCAGAGGTGTCGTCAATCTCGATATTCGTGATTCGATCCCGGACTGGGGTCCGTACGAGCAACCGAAGGCGCCGCCCGGTTCGCCGAATGTCCTCTACATCGTGCTCGACGACGTCGGTTTCGGGGCTTTGGGCTGTTACGGCGGGCCGATCGAGACGCCGAACATCGACAAGATCGCCGCGAAAGGGCTGCGGTACGGGCAGTGGCACACCACCGCGCTGTGTTCGCCGACCCGGTCCTGCCTGCTGACCGGGCGTAACCACACCACCAACGGGATGGCCTGCATCAGTGAGGCGGCGATCGGGTTTCCGGGCGCGAACGGGCACATCCCGCCCGAGTGCGCCACCCTGGCCGAGATCTTGGTCGAGCAGGGCTTTTCCACCGCGATGGTCGGCAAGTGGCACCTGTGCGCCGAGGACGAGATGAACCTCGCCTCCACCAAGCGCAATTGGCCCGTCGGCCGCGGCTTCGAGCGCTTCTACGGGTTCCTCGGCGCCGAAACCAGCCAGTGGTACCCGGACTTGGTGCACGACAACCATCCCGTCGAGCAGCCCGCCACCCCGGAGCAGGGCTACCACTTCAGCGTCGACATCACCGACAAGGCCATCCAATACCTCGACGACGTCAAGGCGATCGCCCCGGACCGGCCGGTCTTCTTGTACTACGCGCCGGGCTGCGCGCACGCCCCGCACCAGGTACCGAAGGAGTGGGCCGACCGCTACCGGGGCCGGTTCGACGACGGCTACGAAGCGATGCGCGAGCGGACCCTGGCCCGGCAGAAGGAAATGGGCCTGGTTCCCCAGAACACCGAACTTCCCCCGCTGAACCCGATCGGCACCCCCGACACCCGCACCGGACCCGACGGCCTGCCGTTCCCGCCGCTGGACGTCACCCGCCCCTGGGACACCCTGTCCGCCGACGAAAAACGGCTCTTCGCCCGGATGGCCGAGGTGTACGCGGGGTTCCTGTCGCACTGCGATAACCAGATCGGCCGCCTGCTGGCGTACCTCGAGGAGATCGAGCAGCTCGACAACACCATCATCGTGCTGGTCTCCGACAACGGCGCCAGCGGCGAGGGCGGACCCAACGGGTCGGTCAACGAGAACAAACTCTTCAACGGTGTGGCCGACGATCTGGCCGAGAATATGACGATGCTCGACGAGCTGGGCGGTACCAGAACGTACAACCACTACCCGAACGGGTGGGCGATGGCCTTCAACACTCCGTTCAAGATGTGGAAACGCTACTCGTTCAACGGCGGCACCTGCGACCCGTGCATCCTGTCCTGGCCGGCCGGCATCTCTGCGCGCGGCGAGACCCGCGACCAGTACCACCACGCAATCGACATCGTCCCCACCGTGCTCGACTGTCTGGGAATCGAACTGCCGAACATGGTCAAGGGCCACACCCAGCACCCGTTGCAAGGGGTCAGCATGCGCTACAGCTTCGACGCTGCAACCATTCCGACCGCCAAACACACCCAGTTCTATTCGATGCTCGGGACCCGGGGCATCTGGCACGACGGCTGGAAGGCCGTCACCACGCACCCCGCGATCAGCGGGTGGAGCCACTTCCCGGAGGACGCCTGGGAGCTCTACCACACCCAGGCGGACCGCGCCGAACTCCACGATCTCGCCGCCGCGGAGCCCGGCAGACTCGCCGAGCTGGTCGGGCTGTGGTTCCACGAGGCCGGCGCGAACCAGGCGTACCCGCTCGACGACCGCTCCGCCATCGAGATCCTCACCACCCCCCGACCACAACTTGCGCCCCCACGAAACCGGTACGTGTACCGCCCCGGCGGGGCCGAGGTGCCCGAGTCGGTGGCGGTCAGCATCCGCAACCGCTCCTACTCGATCGGGGCGCTGGTCGATCTTCCCGATCCGGGGGCGTCCGGGGTGCTGTTCGCGCACGGCGGCCGGTTCGGTGGGCACGCCCTCTACGTCAAGGACAACCGGCTGCACTACGTGTACAACTTCCTCGGCAGCGAACAGCAGAAGATCGACGCGACCGAGGACCTGCCCACAGGCCGCAACCTGATCCTGGCCGCCTCCTTCGACAAGGACGGGGAGGACCCGCCCGGCACCGCCCACGGCACCCTGAGCCTGTACCACGGGGACCGGAAAGTCGGAGAAGGCCGAATCCGGACGCAAGCAGGGAAATTCGGAGTCGGTGGTGAGGGTCTCAACGCCGGCCGCGACAGCGGCGAGGCGGTCACCGACGACTACCCCGGCACCACCCCATGGGCGTTCACCGGCGGCACCCTCAACCGGATCGCGGTCGATGTCAGCGGCGAACCGTACGTCGACCTCGAACGCGAAGCCGCGGCCATGCTTTCCCGCGAATAGCAGGATTGAAACGACGAGGCGTCGGGCTCTGCCGACATGATGTGCTCGGCGGAGCCCGCGCTGTCCGTCGGCCATGCCCACCGATCAGCGTTCCTGTTGTGCTCCAACGACTCCGAGATGTCGGCGTCAGCGTCCTGATCGGCCGTCGCGGCATAGCCTTACGCGCGGCTACCAGCGAGAGACGACGCTCGGGTTCGGCTCGTCGCTGCCTCGAATCGCGACCGGAGTCGCCGGCGTGATCAGGAGGCGAACTGTCGAGTTCTGGCTGACGAAACCGACGAATCCGCCGTTGCCGCGGTCTTCGAAGATGCCCCTGATGGCGTCCTCGAGGCCGTGGGCGGCGGCCGCATCGGCGAGCGGATAACGGACCCCGTCGTAGATCGCTTCGTAACTCATGATCCTTCTCCCGCTGGTGTCGTGGTCCTCCCAGCGTAAGAGCGCCGGGCGAGCAAGATCTCGATCGGCAGGCGTCGCTCGAAAGACTCACACCGACGACGGTGTTTACCGCGTGTTCAATCCGTGCGGGCACGCTCTCTTCCATGAGTACTCGCCATCAGCCGCCCCCGGAGGACCGACCACCGATGACGCAACGCCACCCGAACGCCCTTCGCTACTACTCCACACGAAAGGACGCCGTGACCGACGGACCGGCCGAGTACACGCCCCCAGGTTCCGCACGGACACACACCACCGAGTGGATCAAGGCCCATCTCCAGCGGATGGACCGTCCCGACCGGCAGGCGGCACCGATCACCGGCGGGACCACCACCGAGCCGACCTGACTCGGCGCACGGCGGTGCACTGAGCGGCGAGGAGTCCGGCACCTGTTGGCGCGCAGCCCTATTCCAATTCTCGCGCACGACCAGTCGCGCCTGCTCGACGTCAACGTTCGCGACCTGCTGGGATACGACCTGCCCGAAATGAGGACAGTCCCCGGCCCGAGGCCGGGGACTGTCCTCGCGTTTGAGGGCTCGGCGTCAGTTACCGAACCGGAACCAGAATCGGATCACCCGGCCGAGGGCGACGATCACCTTCGCGAAGTCGCGGAGACCGGCGGTGCTGCCGGTGAGGATGACAATGAGGATGGCGGTGACCAGGCAGGCGGTCACGAAGAAGACAAAGCACGCGGCAATCACCAAGGCGATCGAGACGAGAATTTCGGGTTGGGCCATGTGGACCTCCTTCTGTTGGCGGACACGCGACGACAGCGACCGTTGTGGTGCTGCCCAATGAGTGATCTCCAACAGAGGGACGGGCCCTCCCCACCCGCAGGTGGGATACCTAAATCATCGCTTGGACCTGGCACTTCCGTCAATAGAGGCATCGAAAAGGTGCGCGAGGTCGTCACGATCGGCATGCCCCGGCGCCTCGATCCCACCGACCGGGTCCGCGAGCTCGGCAGCGCCTCCGTGCCCTTTCCCTTCGACATCTACGCCCTGTACTTCTCCGACGACGCCATCACACTCGAAAACGCACTGCACACCGCGTTCACCGGGCAACGTCTCAACCACGCCAACCTGCGCCGCGAATTCTTCTTCGCCATCCCAGCCCGAGTCCGCGACGTCCTCGCCGCCCACGTCGGCAACCTCCTCGAATACACCGACCAACCCGAGGCCACCCAGTATTTCCAGAGCAGAAGCAACTGGCCGGCGGGCGCCGCAACCGGCCGACCACTCGCCGTCCCGGCGGGCGAGGTGAAGCTCGAGCCCGATATGAACATCTATGGCGTGCAGGACCTTCCGGTGTGCCTTCGGCCCGTGAGTACTTATTAACGTCGGGCGGTTAACAAGTACTCACGGGCGGTCACGCAACCGGGACCACTGGGCGGTGGGCCGTCCGTCGGTGCGCATGATGTCCCGCGTGCGACGCTCCCACCGCTGCGGCCACCCGGCGGGCGAATCCTCCCACGATTCCTGACGGCCGTACGTGGTCATGTCGAGGAGACCGTACGTCGGGGCCATCGGTTCCAGGCCACGGCCACTGGTCCAGAACGTCTCGAACACCCGGCCGCCCTGCCGCAGATAGCAGACCAGCGGCGCCGGCGACCGTGGGCGGTCGCCGAGCAGAGCATCCGCCGCGTCCTGCGCGGAGTACCAGGGCACATCCCAACCCATGAAGTCGCGGTAGCCGACGCTCACGTCGTACGGGCCTTGGCACAGCGTGGCGTATGTGACGTCACGGGAATGCAGGTACGACAGCTCCCGCACCTGGCCGTTGAAGAACGTACAGCCCTCGCATTGTTCGGCCACGGGCTGGTCGGTGTGCCACATGTGGAAGTACGCAATCAACTGGCCGCGGCCCTCGAACACGTCCAGCAGCGGGACCGGTCCGTCCGCGCCGACGAGGGTGATGGTGGGATCCACCTCGACCATCGGCAGTCGCCGGCGGGCCGCCGCGATCGCGTCGCCTTCATGGGTGTGCGCCTTCTCCCGCACCCGCAACGCGTCCAGTTCGGCCTGGTAGGTCGCGTGGTCGACGACGGACGGCGCCGGTGGGGTCGTTTCGGTGTTCACGACAGTCTCCTTTTCCTCCAGGTGGGCTTTCAACCAACCGACGAAGGATGCCATCCGGGATCGACAACAATCGCGAGAGAATCTCGAGATTTCTCAGAGTTCGCGTAGGCGGCCGGTCAGGTAGCGACGCTCGGCGTCGGTCGGTGCCAGCTGCAGGGCCTGCTCGTACGCCAACCTCGCCTCGGCGGCCCGGCCGTCCCGGCGGAGCAGATCGGCCCGGGTCGCAGGCAGCAGGTGGTAGCGGTCGAGCCGGCCGGACGCCGCGATCTCGTCGACCAGGGCCAGACCGGCCGGGATGCCGTCGGCCATCGCGACCGCGACGGCGTGGTTGAGATCGACGACCGGGGACGGCGCCAGCCGCGCCAACTCGGTGTACAGGGCCGCGATCTGCGGCCAGTCCGTGCTCGCCGCGTCGGGTGCGGTGACGTGGCAGGCGGCGATGGCGGCCTGCACCTGGTAGGCACCGGTTCGTCGCATTGCCAGCGCCTGGTCGAGCGTTGCGACTCCTTCGGCGATCAGTGTCTGGTCCCACCGAGTCCGGTCCTGGTTCTCCAGGGTGACGAGCACGCCGGCGTCGGTGCGCGTCACGCGCCGGGACTCGTGCAGCAGCATCAGCGCGAGCAGACCGCGCGGCTCGGGTTCCCCGGGCATCAGCCGGACGAGGAGCCGGGCCAGGCGGATCGCCTCGGCGGTCAGGGCCCGTTCTCCGTTTTCTTCGTCGTAGCCCTGGTTGAAGATCAGGTAGAGCACGGCCAGGACGGCGGTCAGTCTCTGCGGGAGCAGGTCGACGGGCGGTACCCGGTAGGGGATCCCGGCCTCGCGGATCTTCCGCTTCGCGCGGACGAGGCGCTGCGCCATCGTGGACTCGGCGGTGAGGAAGGCCCGGGCGATCTCGGCGGTGCTCAGACCGGCCAACGTCCGCAGGGTGAGCGCGACCCGGGCCGGGAACGGCAGCGCCGGATGGCAGCAGGTGAAGATCAGCCGCAGCCGCCCGTCGGGAATCTCGTCGTGCGGCAGCTCGTCCTGGTCGCGGACCGGCACGGCGAGCCGGCGCACCTTGTCCGCACCCACGGCGTCGCGGCGCAGCCGATCGATCGCACGGTTGCGGGCGGTCGCGGTGAGCCACGCACCGGGGCGCCGCGGAACGCCATCGCGTTCCCAGCTCGTCAACGCGGCGGCGAACGCGTCCTGCGCGCAGTCCTCGGCCAGATCCCAATCCCCCGTCATCCCGATCAGGGTCGCAACCACCTGGCCCCACTCGTCCCGGAACGCCGCATCGACGGCGGAACGGACTCGGTTCTCGGACTCCGTCATTCCCACACGGGGCGGATCTCGACGCCGCCCCACCTCGCGTAGGGATGGCCGGCCGCGATCTCGATCGCCTCGTCCAGATCGGCGCAGTCGACCATCACGAATCCGCCGACGAAATCCTTCGTCTCGGCGAACGGGCCGTCCGACACCAGAGTCTCACCGTCGCGGACCCGCACCGTCGTGGCGTCCACCACCGGCCGCAACCGTTGGCCGACGAGCAGGCCGCCGCGCCGCTGCACGTCGGCCCACCACGCCTGATGCACGGGGTCGGCCTCGAGCTCCTCGTTCGTCGGCGATACCGACTCGTCGTCGCAGATCAGCAGCACGTACTTCATGTCTCCGATCCTGCCCGACCGGCGGCACCACGGTCACCGGATCGGCCGGGCACACCCGCCGTTTGCTCCCCGCGCGGCGTCGGCGACGGTAGATTCACGTATCGCTGCTCCCGCAAGATTCCCGCTCGTCGAAGGGATCGTCCGTTATGAGTACGCCGACTCACCGGTGGATGCGACGCGGTGCATCCGCTGCACTCGCCGTCGCCATCGGATTCGCCACCCTCTCCTGCGGATCGGACGACACCGGGAGCGGTGGAACGGCGTCGACAACCCCGCAATCCCCCGACGTCGCGAAGATCGAGCAGATCGTCCAGGGCAAGATGAGCGAACTGGACCTGTCGTCCGCCGTGTTCGGGGTGTGGCGCGGCGACGAGCAGGTCACCGTCGGCGCGCTGGGCGGATCCCCGATCGGCGTCCCCGCGACACCCGACATGCAACTGCGGGTGGGTCAGCCGATGGAGCCGATGCTGTCGACGGTGCTGCTGCAACTCGACAAGGACGGCGTCGTCCCCCTCGACAAGCCCATCGCCGAATGGGTCCCCGACTTCCCGCGGGCCGACAAGATCACCCCGCGCATGCTCGCCAACAGCACCACGGGCATCGCGGACTACGTCACCGACCCCGAATTCCTGAAGCAGTTCTACGCCAACCCGATGGCGGGCTTCACCGCGCAGCAGATCTTCGACCTCGCCAACGCGCGGCCGCCGCTGTTCGAACCCGGCACCAATTGGGCGTACGCCCACAGCGACCTGTGCCTGCTCGGCGTGGTCCTCGAGAAGGCCACCGGCACGACCCTCCACGATTTGATCCAGCAGCGCATCCTGGACCCGCTCGGCATGAACTCCAGCGACGTCGTCCTCACACCCCAGATGACGGAGCCGACGCTGCACGGCTACACGAATGAACGCGGCGTCTTCGAGGACTCCACGTTCTGGAACCCCACCGCATTCCTCAACAGCGGCAACATGAACTCCACCCTCGCCGACGTCTCCGTGTGGGTACGCGCGCTCGCCGCAGGCAAGCTCCTCTCCGAGGAGCAGTTCAAGGAAATGATGGCCCCCAGCACCGCCGGCCTCGGCCCCATGACGGCGCAGAAATACTTCGCGTTCGGGGTCGTCCACATCGACGACTGGCTCTACATGAACCCGGCGTTCGGTGGCTACAACGGCGTCGCGTTCTACGACACGAAGACCGACACGACGATCGTCGTCTACTGCACCCTCGGGCCGAAAGCGAACTCCGACAACAACAACGCCGTCCCCATCGGCAAAGACATCGGCGCCCTCCTCGTCCCGGACCGACCCCCGAACGTCTGATCTCCGATGTGGCGCGTTCTGTGAGCCTAGCGCGCCGGCAGGCGATACACCCGCCGCGCGGTGTCGCCGAAGAACAGAGCCTGTTCCGCCGACGGCAGGTCGTCGAGGGCTGCCTGCACGGTGGACACCATGGTCTCGCCGTCCCACAGCAGATGGTCGATCGGGTAATGGGAGGCGAACATGCATCGTCCGGCGCCGAAGATCCCGAGCGCCGTCCGCACCCAGCTGCCGATCGCGTCCGGGGAGGTTCCGAAGATGAGGGCGATCCCCTGAAACTTGAGGACGACGTTCGGAAACCGACTCACCGCACCGAGGAGTTCTTCCCAACGGGAGAAGCCGTCGGCCGTGAGGTCTACGGGCCAACCGACCGCCTCCAACACGAAGGTGGTGTCGGGGAACGCCGCAATGAGTTCGTGCGCGTCGGGTAGCTGCTCGTCGTATACCAGCAGATCCCACACGAATCCCGCATCGGCGACCTTCTCGAACCCGCGCAGCCAGGCCGGGTCCGACAGGTAGTCGCCCCGCGCCCCCAGACGCTTGACGGGGTCGTCCGCCCAGTACAGCGGCTGCCGCACCGCCTGGACCACCGGCAGATCCCGGTATCGCGCAAGAACATCTGCCAGACCATCCGATTCGAGCTGCACGGCCGCGATGAAGGCGTTCGGAACGCCGACACGGTCGGCGCACTGCTGAACCCAGAGGGCCTCCGCGACACCGTCCGCTGCGCCGAACTCACATGCGACCGAGGCCGTGACGGGTATCCCGCCGACCTGTGTCCGGTAGTCGTGCGGCACGTATCGGCGCGCCGCGTCGTAGTAATTCGACAGCAGGGCGGTCAGCGCGGGTGGGCGATCGTCGATCCACGGGTACGCGAGGTCGGGCAGATTGACGAAATGATGGTGCGCATCGACAATGTCCACCTCACGCAGCATATTTCACTTCGCCGCGAGCGGCCGAGACTTGGATGAGCTCAATTCGCTGTGACACTGTCCACGGCGGCGGTGACTGCGGCGGCGAATCCTTCTCCCCCGTGCCCGGCGTCGTCGAGCACGACCAACTTGCTGCCGGGCCAGGCCCGCGCGATCTCCCACGCGGTGTCCAACGGGCCGGACACGTCGTAACGTCCGTGCACCAGGATCGCCGGGATGCCGGCGAGGGCGCCCATCCCGTCGAGGATCTCGTTCGGGGAGAGGAAGCAGTCGTGTGACCAGTAGTGCGTCACCAACCGCGCGAACACGCTCCGGAATGCGGGATCGTCGTAGCGCGGGTTCGGCTGCCACCCCGGCATCAGCGAAACATGCGTGTCCTCCCACGCACACCACCTCACCGCCGCCGTCCGGCGCACCTCCGGGTCCGGGTCGGCCAGCAGGCGGGCGTAGGCGGCCGGGAGGTTCCCCGCCCGTTCACTATCCGGCACACCCGCGACGAACTGTTCCCACTGCTGCGGGAACACGCGCCCCATGGCGCGGGTGATCCAGTCGATCTCCCTGCGGGAACCCGTGGTGACCGCACCGAACACCGCCGCTATCACCCGCTCCGGGTACCTCTGTGCGTACACCAATCCCAGGCTGACGCCCCACGAGACGCCGGTGACGATCCACCGCTCGATCCCGAGATTCTCACGCAGGCGCTCGATGTCGTCGACCAGGTGCCCGGTCGTGTTCGACCCCAGGTCGTAATCGGGGCCGTCGGCCAACGGCGTGCTGCGACCGCACCCGCGCTGGTCGAACAGCGCCGCCCGGAAGGCGGTCGGGTCGAAATATCGGCGCGCTCCGGCGGTACTTCCCGAGCCCGGTCCGCCGTGCAGGTACACGACGGGGACCCCGGTCGGGATCCCGACGGTCTCCCAGTACACGCGGTGACCATCGGACACGTCGAGGAGTCCGGACTCGTACGGCTCTACCGCCGGATACAGTGCGTCGCCCACCGCCTCACCCTGCCACGGCGCCGGACGGTCCGCGCGTCACGAGATGGAGTGCGGGTCCAGTCCGTACTGTGATCTCGATGCACTTCGGACTGACTGATCTGATCGACCTGCGCCTGCTGCCTCTCGTCGACGCGTCGCGTGCGTTCTACGCGACGCGCGTCGCCGGTCGGGGTCCGAGTAGCTGGGCGGAACTTCGATCGGTCCGAACCGATGCCCCTGCCCCCGCCCCGTCGCAACCGCCGGCTGTCGAGGAGGTCGTCGTCAGCGGTGGTCGTCGAGTCCCGCTGCGAATTCACGCCCCCGTCGGCCGGGCAGCGACGGGTGTCTACCTGGAGATCCACGGCGGCGGCTTCTACATGGGGTCGGCCGCCGGAAGCGACGTCCGCAACCGCCGGCTCGCGGACGCGCTCGGCGTCGCGGTCGTCAGCGTGGACTACCGGCTCGCTCCTGAACATCCGTGGCCGGCCGCACCCGACGACTGCGAAGCCGCCGCACTCTGGCTGGTCGAGCACGCCGCGGACCGCTTCGGGACGACGAAGCTCTCCATCGGCGGCTTCTCGGCCGGTGCAACGCTCGCGATGACCACGCTTCTACGGCTGCGCGATCGGGGGATATTCGCCATTGATTCCGCCGTCCTGCAGTTCGGAACGTACGACCTCAGCGCACAGACACCCGCCGGACGCCTGATCGCCGACGAGTACTTCCTCGACGCCTACGCGGGCGCGGCGTCGGACCGCACTCATCCCGACCTCTCCCCGATCTATGCCGACCTCACCGATCTGCCTCCGATCCTGATGGTGGTCGGGGACGCCGACATCCTGCTCCAGGACAACCTGGCCATGGCCGCACGACTGTCCGCTTCGGGCGTCGACGTCGATCTCCGAATCTACCCGGACTCGCCCCACGGATTCACCGGCCACCCGACGCCGATGGCCCGGGCGGCCCACGACGACATGCAGAGGTGGCTGAACGGCCACCGACGCGAGACTGCAGGAGGTGATCGGCATCAGTGAGCACCGTTCGAATCAGTTGTCCGATAGTTCCGTTCCGGTAGCACCGCTCGCGCCGCTCTGGGATCGCGGCGAGGTGATCGGCGCAGCGGTGCTGGCGGTCGCGGGGATCGCCTGGTTCGGCTGGGCGCAGCAGGACCCGCCCGCACCGTGGGTGCCCTACCTGGTCGCCGGGTCGGTGATCTCGGCGCTACTCCTGGTCGCGCTGGTGGTGTTACTGGTGCGCCGGCTGACGACGACCGGCTCGGCGATGGCAGACCCACGAGTCCGCCGCCGCTACTGGCTCACGGTGGCGGTGGAGGTGGTGCTGATCGTGGGCGGAAACCTCTTCCTTGCCGCGGTCGGGCATCCGGCGTACGACGCGGCGTGGACGCTGTTCGTCGTCGGTGTCCACTTCATTCCGCTGGGCAAGATCTTTCACGCCCGGGGCCTCGCGCTGACCGGTGTCGTCGCGGCGCTCGTCGCGGTGGCTGCCGCGTGTCTCGGGCTTGCCGGCGCCGTGTCGCCGAGCGCGGCGGCCGGTGCCGGGGCCGGGGTCGTGTTCATCGGTTACGCCGGATGGGTGCTCGGACGTGGACGCCGACCCGTCCGAAGTGGTGACGCTCGGTAAAACGACGCGCGCTCAGCAGTCGAACACCGACCAGCAGATGTCGTTCCGCAAGCGCTGGTCGTCGAGTACGAGTTCGCGAATCGCCTCGGGGAGTTGGTCACGCTGCCAACGGCACTCACGTCGTCCCGCTGCGTCGCCGTCACCCGCGGGCGCGGCGGCACGTGCGGCTTTGATCGCATAGGCGGCGGCACCGAGTTCGTGCGCCGCGACGTGCGCGACCGCCCCGGCCTGCCCCGCAGCGTAGGCGGCGTGCCGGGCGGCTCCACGCAGGTCTCTGGCCGCTCCCATGGCATGGCCGCCGGCGGCGCGGGCCTCCATCATCTTGACCTCCCCACGCACCCACGCGCGGGCGTTTTCGATCGCGTCACGCGGTCGTGGGTCGTCGGGACGAACCGACTCGAACAGGTTCAGCACATGCTCCGCGCACGATGCCGCCCACAGGGCCAGAA
The DNA here is from genome assembly GCF_029269925.1 of Rhodococcus sp. T2V. Lineage (NCBI taxonomy): Bacteria > Bacillati > Actinomycetota > Actinomycetes > Mycobacteriales > Nocardiaceae > Rhodococcus > Rhodococcus sp. T2V. The sequence goes on along the minus strand of NZ_JARJBD010000028.1, from coordinate 35,067 downwards.
GCTGGTGATCCGCGTCGGTGAGGGTGCCACCGCGGCGGATCGTCACGAAGCGCGGGTCTCGGACCTTCGGGAGGATCATGGCTCGATCTTCCAACACGTGCACCCGCCCAACCGACGTTCCCGGACACCGGCGCTTGACCCTGACACAGTGACAAGGACTCGAATGGTCGGCGAAGGAGGTGGTTGCGGTGAACACAACCAACCAGGGTGGGTCGAATGCTCACCTCGTCGACGCTCTGGCCGCGACCGACCCGTCGGCCCGGCTGCGGGCGGCGCTCGCTGCGGGCACGCACCCCGATCCCCGATTCGCGGACGCTCTCGTCGATCGGTGTGCCATCGAACCGGACTTCTATGTCCGCGACATGCTGACCTGGGCATTGTGCCGCCTGCCCGCCGAGGTCACGGTGCCGAGACTGGTCCATGAACTCCGGTCCGGCTCCGCGCAGGGCCGCAGTCAGTCGCTGCACACCCTGTCGAAGATCGGGGATCGGCTCGCGTGGCCCGCGGTGTCGGCGCTGCTGCACGACGAGCACGACGAGGTCGCGCGCAGCGCGTGGCGGGCGGCCGTGGTCCTCGTGCCGCCCGGCGGCGAGGCTGCGCTCGCGGCCGAACTGGTGACCGAACTCGCACGCGGCGACCATCAGATGCACCTCAGTCTGAGCCGTGCCTTCGTGGGACTCGGGGACGCTGCCCTACCGGTCCTCGGCGCAGCCGGGACGAGTCCCGATCCGCACGTTCGCGCGCATGCCGATGCGACGAGGCAGCTCTGCCACGACCCCGACAGCGGATTCGCCCTCTCACTCGAGATGGCGAAGCGCGTCGCTGTCGCCGGCCCGGGCACGTAGGGAGGAGACGGGATGTTGATCGGCGAGGTCTCGCGACGGTGCGGTGTCAGCACGCGAATGTTGCGCCACTACGACAGATTGGGACTGGTCGAGCCCACCGGCCGCACGTCGGGTGGCTACCGCGAGTACTCCGCCGACGACATCCGACGGCTCTTCCACGTCGAGAGCCTGAGGACGTTGGGGCTGTCGTTGAACGAGGCCAAGCGCGCACTGGACGAGCCCGATTTCGCACCGGCCGATCTGGTGGGAGACCTCATTCGGCACACTCGCCAGCGGATCGCCGCCGAGGAGGAACTGCTCGGCAGGCTCGAAAGCGTCGACGCTGCCTCCCCCGCGGAGTGGGACGACGTCCTGAACCTCGTCACCCTGTTACGGGCGCTCGAATCGGAGTCCGCCGCCCGGCGTCAACAGGCGATCCTCTCTGCGAACGGGAAGGCGTCGCTGCCCGTCGAGGCGTTGGTCGAGGCTGCGCTCTCGGAGGACGACCTCAATGTGGCCGGCGCGCTGCAGTGGTCGTTGGCGAGGATCGCCGGTCGAGGACTCGCGGATCTGGCCCACGGCCTGGACGCGGAGGAGGTCGACGTCCGGCGGCGCGCCACCACCGCGATAGCGGCCATCCACACCGAGGAGGCCGCCGTACATCTGAGACGTGCCCTCGACGACTCGGACGCCACGGTCCGCGGATACGCGGCCCTGGCGCTCGGCTCTCGCGGGAACGGCGAGTCGATACCTGTCCTCCTCCAGATGGTCGTCACGGGGCGGCTCGACGTCGAGGCCGCCGAGGTGCTGGGTCTGCTGACGACCCTCTCTCCGACGGCCGACGACATCGTCGGGGCCATGCAGGACACGCTCGACACCGTCGACGACGGGCCTACCCGGTTGCGAATCACGCAGGCACTCGCCGAGATTCCCGGCACCGCGGCACGGAAGGCACTCACCCGGCTGACCCACGACGCCGACCGGACGATCGCCTCCACCGCGGCAGCGATCATGCAGGCGCAGGATCGCGGATAATTCCTGACACGCGATGTCAGGGTCTGGGTGCGAGCATTGTCCCACCTCACGGCCACAGGCGAACCGCGGATCAGCGGTGTGGGACCATCCAGGCATACGAGCGGGTCCTCGCCTCGGACGTCCGTTACCGGTTCGTCATCGACACTGCAACACTGAACTGACCCCGACGTGAACGCCCGCCACACACATTGTGCGGCGGGCGTTCACAGGAGTCAGTCGACTTGCCTGCCAATGCGTCTGTACACATCCGGCCGCTGTTTCCTGAACCAGTACCCGAGGGCGAGACCGACGGTGATGATGACGATCAGTCCAATCGCGCACGCGGTTCCGATGACCGAACTGCCGAGCATCAGGTCGAGATTCGTCAGCGCGAAATACAGGACCGCCCCGAGGCCTGCGAAGGCGAGAACCGGTGCCAGCCATGTGCGCCATACATTCTCGCGGTGGCCGGGATTCTTCCGGAAGAAGAGGATCACGGCAGCGCAGGTGCCCAGGAGCAGTGGCAGCATGCAGATTGTTCCGAAGCCCCCGGCGGCACCGTAGATGAGGACGGCGTCCCTCGTCGACGCGATGGTCGTGAGGTAGACGGCGAGGCAGACACCGATGCTGGCCAGGGTTGCGATGTACGGTGATCCGAGCTTGGGGTGAACGCGCCCCAGCGCTGCCGGGAGAACGCGGTCGTGGCCGAGGGTGTACATGTACCGCACGGACGCGCCTGGACGGAGTTCGCCGCCGCGAGTTGGCTGGTGACCAGCAGGACGGACACCAAGGTCGGGACGAACCCGCCCATGTACGTTTCCACGGTGCCGAAGAACGAGTCGACGGGTGCGGTGCGGGCGTCCTCGACCACCTGGGACGGACCGACCGCGACGATGTAGGCCCAGGCCGCCAGCGCGAAGAATAGGGTCGTGAAGGTGATGGCGCCGTACGCGGCGCGGGGCACCGTCTTCTCGGGATTGCGAGCCTCCTCACGGAAGACCGCCATCGACTCGAGACCGATCATCGTGGTCAGTGCGAACAGCACCGCCAGGCCCGGACTCCCGGACAGGAATTCCGACGGCGCGAAGGACTGCGGCGAATATCCCTCCGGGCCGCCCTTGATCATCACGAGCGCCTGATAGGCCGCGACGATGATGATCTCGAGGACCACGCCGACGGCCACCGCTTTTGCGGACAGATCGACGCGCAGCAAGTTGAGCAGCGTGACGATGGCGAAGCCGACGAGTCCCCACACCTGCCACGGCAGCAGCGTCGTACCGATCAGTTGCTGCGCGAGATTCTGGCTGATCAGGCCGAAGTAGACGTAGCCGGCGACCGCCAGGGACAGGTACGCGAAGGTGGCGAGCAACGAGCCCGCCAAGGCCGCCGGTTTTCCGATGCCTTCGGCGACGTAACAGTAGAACGCGCCCGGCGTCTTCATGTGGCGGCTCATGGTGAGTGTGCCGACCTGGAACAGCAGGAAGAGACCGCCCGCCGCGAGGAACGCGACCGGAGCACCGATGCCGTTTCCGAAGGCGATGACCGGCTGAAGCCACCCCGCCAGCACCGCGAGCGGCGCGTTGAAGGCGACGAAGATGAAGCCGAGGGTGACGGCGTTCAGCGTACGGGGTAGGCGGTCGGGCTGATCCGACCCGGTGACCGGCACGGGATCGGCTCCCTTCGCGGCGGTGGATATTTCATTCATCTGTCGACACACTCCGGAGTGGATGGCAGTGGTGGGATGCGGGCGAACAGTAGCGGCGGTGGCGCCGGTGGCGCGGTCTCCGGGGTTGCCTCCTCCGAATGTGATCCGCGACTCGTTCTGCGCATGACGGTAGGCCCCTTCCCGACCCTCGTCAACAACTGAGTCGATCTTTATTATTTAAATCGCGAATTTTGTACGGATCCGCGTGCAGCTCGCCGATCCGACCGGGACGAGTCGGGTCGCCCACAACGTGTCCACAGGTAGAGGATGCAGACCGCGGGGTCAACAGGGTTGACGCGCCGATTGCCCACTCATACGCTGTTGTAAATATTTAAATTCGATCTCGTTGGGTCACTCCCAGCGAGTCCACACGACCCAGGAGAGCACCCTTGTCCGAGAACGCCACAGTCCCCCGCTTCAACGTGCACGCCACCGACTGGACTCCGCTGCCCGAACTGGGCGGGCACGAGGCGATCCTCTACAAGTCGGAGGACGGACGCCGACTGGCGGGCAGCTTCCGCGAGTCCGGCAGGCACACCATGAAGATGCCGTTCGACGAGTTCCTCTACGTGGTCGCGGGGAGCACACGGATCACGGTCGAGGGCGAGAGCCCCTTCGACCTCGGCGTCGGCGACTGCTGCTACCTGAAGGAAGGCATGGAGGTGACATTTGAGCATTCGGACGACTTCCACGACGTCACTGTCTTGATCTCGGATCAACCCATCGAGTACTGAGGGCTGGACGTCGCACTCCGTCGTCGTGTTCCTCGTGTCGAGTGGACGGAGTGGCCGATCTTCATGCGTGCAACCATGTTTCTCGACGCCCATTCAACTCAGGGGGACCAAGTGCCTTTCGCCGTTGCGGACATGCTCTTCGGCAACATGCCGTCATCGGACCTGTCCGACACGGTCGTACGGAGAATTCGTGCGGCCATCGGACTCGGCCTGCTCAAGGACGGGCAGAAACTTCCGAAGGAAGCGGAACTGGCGAAGCGCTTCGGGATCTCGTCCTCCACGTTGCGAGAGGCACTCGGAGTACTGCGCACCGAAGACCTGATCGAGACCCGCGCCGGTAAATACGGCGGCAGCTTCGTCAAGCATCCCAAGGAAATCGCCTCGCTCGCACGCGACGAACTCGCCCGCATGTCGTTCACCGAGCTCCGCGATCTCGGAGACTGGCGCCAGATGCTCGTGACACAGTCGGCCGGCTTCGCCGCACGCCGGGCGTCGGCAGCCGACGTCGCCCGGCTTGCCGGCTACGCCGATCAGGTCGCCGCAGCGCACACAGCCGAGCAGGCCCGGCGGGCGCACGGGCGATTTCATCTCGTCCTCGCGGCCGCCGGGCAATCGATGCGACTGAACAAGGCCGAATTCGTCATGCACGAAGAGCTCGACTGGCTGTTCGGGCTCGTACTCGACACCGACGAGAAGCGGCAGCTGGATGCGGCCGAGCTGCGGGCCATCGTCGACGAGGTACGCGCCCAGAACGTCGAACGGGCCAGCGCCTCCGCGGCGAGACACTCGATCAATCTCGTCGAAGAATTGGCGCGTCTACGGCTGGCCATCATCGCCGCCCGCCAGTCGGCCAGCCCGGCGGAGACCGGGGCGAAGGATGCGCAGTCACTGGCGACAGAGATCGGCAACTTCACGGAAGGGCTCGTCGACCAGCTCCGCACATTGGCGGCGACCGCTGCGCCCATCCTCGGCGAGGGCACGGACGAACGAAAGATCCGCGCTCGGATCTCGTTGTCGATCATGGTGTTGTTCGAAGACGTGCCGTCCTACGTCCAGGGGCTCGGAATCAACGCGGATGTCGGTGTCGTGCCCGAACACCCGTACTGGATCAACTGGTGGCGGCCCTCCGGACAGGAGTTGGTGGAAGACACCTCGCACGTGATGGACCCTGACGACGAGAACTTCTACGACTACGAGGCGCGGGAATACATGGCGCATCCCCGCGAGCACCTGGAGGAGTGGGCCGCCGGACCCTATGTGGACTACGGCGGGGTGAACGATTACGCGATCACCATCTCGGCACCGATCGTCTACCACGATCGGTTCCTGGGAGTGGCGGCCGTGGACGTCCTCGTTGCCGATCTCGAACACCGGTTTTCGTCGTGGCTGGCCGCGATCGACGAAACCTGCGTGCTTCTCAACGCCGAGAACCGCGTCGTGATCTCCAATTCGGCGGGCTACAACGTCGGCGACGTGGTGAAGACGGCGCCGAGCGATCGGGTGGTACCGCTCAACTGCCTCGGCTGGTCCGTGATGACGAACCACTCCCGAACGAATGCGCCGGCGGCCCTGCCCGATCCCGTACCGGAAATTGCCTAACGAGTCACCGGGCGATATGCGGTCACGTCCAGTTCGACCCGGAACGGCGGATGCAGCCCGACCTGGAATGTCGTGCGGGCGGGTGGCTGTGTGCCGAAAACCTCGGACCACACCTGGTTGTAATCCGGGAAGAAGCCGAGATCGGACAGGTAGCAGGTGACCTTGACGATGTCGGACATGGTTGCGCCCGCGGCAGCCAAGTGCCTGCGCACATTGGCGAAGGCGGCGTGAATCTCGTCCTGCACGCCGCCGGTGACCGGTTGCCAGTCCGCATCCACGCCGACCTGGCCGGACAGGACGATCCAGGGTCCCGCCGTGACGAAAGGCGGTGCGGCAAGCGGTGTCGGCGAGTTCTTCATGCGTGTCCTTCGTGCTGGGGATGAGTGAGGCGACGCCGCGGTGAGACGACCCCCGGACTCACCGGCATGGCACGGTGAGTCCGGGCGGCGTGGCGGCGTCTATCGATCTGCGGGAACGGCTCCGAAGACGGACCGCAGCGTGGTGAGCCGCTCGGCGAGCTCCTTGCTTTCCGTCTCGGACGGCATCAGATACGGCGCGCGCACGTCACCCACCTCGAGACCCTCGAGGGCACATCCGGCTTTGCACAGCGCCACGTAGTTGGGCGACTCCTCCATGAAGCGGAGGAAGGAACGCAGCTCGCGCCACAACTGCTGAGTCAGTTCCTCGTTCGGTGCGGTGCGGAGCCGGTCGATCATCCGCACGATCACGTCGGGAATGAAGCTCGCGGCCCCGAAGACGGCCCCGTTGGCGCCGCCGACGATCGCGTAGGGCAGGAAGGAATCCAGCCCGACGAAGACGTCGAGACCACCGGACGACGGCAGCAGCAGGTCGCCCAGCAAGGTCGTGTCGCCCGAGCTGTCCTTGATGGCGCTGACGTGCGGCAGTGCGGCGAGCTGTCGCACCTGCTCGACGGTGAGGATGCCCGCCGGGGGCGTGTTGTAGATCATGATCGGCAGATCCACACTGGCGGTGACCTGTTCGTAGAACCGGAGGCGCTCGGCCCAGTTGATCGGTTCCCCGAACGGGGAGGCGACCAACAGCCCGAACGCCCCGATCTGCTGGGCGTGCCGGCTCAGCGCAATGGTGTCGCGGGTGGCGAGGGCGCCGGTCTGGACGACCACCGGTACCCGGCCGGCGACCAGTCGTATCGTCTCCTCGGCGAGGGCGCGCCGCTCATCCAGCGACAGGACGCCGAATTCTCCTGTGCCGCCGCCGATCACGAGACCGGACACCCCGGCGTCGACGTGACGTTCGATCAGCTGCCCGAGCGCGGGAACGTCGAGTTCGTCGTCGTACAACGGAGTGACGAGTGCGGGCAACAGGCCGGTCGGCCACGCGGTGGATGCGCTCACTGGGTGATCTCCTCATCGAGCTGGTGGATGGTCTGACGGGCGCGACAGAGAAAGTCGAAGTCGCATCCGGTGTCGGTTTGAGTAACGGTCTGCGCATACAGACGGGCGAACCCGCGCTCGGGCACCTTCGGGGCCGGGGCGCTCAGCGCGGCGCGGCGGGCCTCGAGATCCGCGTCGGAGACCTCGACGTCGACTCGCCGACGGGGGACGTCGAGGTTGATGATGTCTCCGGTGCGGACGAGCCCCAACGGGCCGCCCACCGCCGATTCGGGGGCGACGTGCAGGACAGCGGTCGCCTTGACGGTGCCGCCCATCCGGTTGTCGGAGATCCGCACCATGTCGGTGACTCCCTGCCGGAGCAGCTTGCCCGGCACCGGGATGCGGCCGTACTCGGGCATCCCGACGGCACCTCGCGGACCCTGGCCGCGCAGGACGATGACGTCGTCGGCACGGATGTCGAAATCGGGGTGGTACAGCTTCTCCTGCAGTTCCTCGTTACTCTCGAACACCACCGCGCGGCCACGGTGCACGAGCAGTTCGGGGGTCGCGACACCGGTGCGGACGATAGCCCCGTCGGGGGCGATGTTTCCGCGCACCACGGCGAATCCGCGCGGAGCGGCCACCGGGTTCTCCAGTGTTCCGATGACGCGGGAGTCGGTGATCTCGGCATCCTTGATCGCTTCGCCCAGCTTTTCACCGGTGACGGTGAGGACGTCGCGGTGAATGAGCGGGCCGAGCGCGTCGAGCAGGGCGGGCACGCCGCCGGCGTTGAAGAAGTCGTTCATGTAGAAGTCGCCGGAGGGCTTCAGGTTCAGCAGTACCGGCGTGTCGGCGGAGAGTTCGTCGAACCGCTCGAGGCGCAGATCGACGTCGAGGCGACCGGCGATCGCCAGCAGGTGAATCACCGCATTGCTGGAGCCGTCGACGGTCGCGAGTGCCCGGATGGCGTTGTCGAAGGCGTCGGCGGTCATGATCTGCGACGGTCGGACGTCGTCGGCCACCAGCCGCATGATGTGCTCCCCGACGTCGCGGCACATCGCCAGCCGCCGCGAATCCACGGCGGGAATCGCGGAACTGCCTGCCGGCGCCATGCCGAGGGCTTCGGCGATGGTGGTCATCGTCGCGGCGGTGCCCATAGTGCTGCAGTGACCGGGGGTGCGTTCGAGGGACGACTCGAGGCAGTTGAGGGCGCATTCGTCGATCTCGCCGCGATCGAGCGCGTCGAACGCCTTGTGCATGTCCGACCCGGATCCGACATCGCGGCCGCGCCAGAAGCCGCTGAACGAGGGCCCGCCGGGCAGGATGACGGCGGGCAGGGCCAGGGAGCCCGCAGCCATCAGCATCGCGGGGATCGTCTCGTCGCACGCCCCGAGGAGCACCAGTCCGTCCATCGCGTAGGTGGTGGCCGTCTGCTCGATCTCCATGGCCAGCAGGTTGCGGTGCATGAAGGACACCCCGATCGGCCGGGCGGTGTCGGCGCCCATGGTCATGGTGTTGAAGACCCGGGGAAGACCTCCCGCCTGCAGGATCGCCTCCTTCACCGCGGTGACCATGCCGTCGAAATGCGTGTGGCAGCGGTTGTAATCGCTGGTGTTGTTGCAGATTCCGATGATGGGTTTGGCGTAGTCCTGCTCCCGCAGTCCCTGCGACTTGAGTGCCGCACGTTGCAGGAACCCGTTGATCCCCGTCATCCGAGTCCAGTTCACGCTGCGCAACGGGTGCGTGTCGTCCGTCATGATGTGTCCTTCGAAAATGGTGGTGTGTCAGTGCCCGCGGGGGTCACGAAACAACTTCTCGCGTTCCATGACGGGGTCGAGGATGCCGGTGCCGAATTCCTCCGCGAACTCGTCGGCCTTCGCGGGATGGCGGCGGTTGACCGGGTACGACAGACCGGCCAGCACTTGCGGCGCCATGTAGTACGCGGCACTGACGAGCACGGCGCAGAGGTGAAATTCCTCCGGGTTCTCGCTCGCGTGCTTCTCGACGCTGTCCCAGCGGATGTCGGACGGCAGCGATTCGACGGCGCGCTGAATCGACTTGTCCTCGTACCCACAAGCTCGCACCGCGGTGCGGAGCAGTCCCTCGAACGAGGGCAGACTGCGCACGCTCGGCATCGTCTCGCTACCGGGAATCAGAACTTCGGCCAGCCGGGTACACCGTTCGACGTCGTCTGCGTGCAGTTCGAACGTGCTCACGCCGGTACCTCCTGCACTGCGGCGGTGTCGGCGATGTGCTCGGCGGTCCGCAACGCCATCGCCGCGATGGTGGCGGTCGGATTCATCGCGCCACTGGTGACCATGACACTGCCGTCGACGATGAACAGATTGGGCACGTCGTGACTGCGTCCGAACTTGTCGACCACCGAGGTGGCCGGGTCGTTGCCCATCCGAGCGGTACCGAGGATGTGACCCGGCGCCTCCCGCCAGAGTTCGCGCGTGAAGATGTGCGCAGCCCCGGCAGCTTCGTGCATCTCCCGCTGCCGGGCGAGGGCGAAGTCGAGGTTTTTCTGTGTGTTCTCGCTGATGCGGTAATCGATCTTGGGCGCGGGAAGCCCGTCGCTGTCGGTGAGTACCGAATCGAGAGTGACCCGGTTCCGTTCCTCGGGCAGATCCTCGATGTTGCCGGCCCAGTTGAGCGCATGGCCGGCGAACTTGTCGAGGTCGTGGACGGCGTCACCCCAGCGCTGGTCGAACGGCTGGTCGTCGAATGTCTCCAGGATGTGCTGGACACCCGGCAGAGGCATCAGATTGGCCTTCGATCCTCGGTAGAACCCCCGCGCGAGATCGGTCTCGTAGAACTCGAGTGAGTAGAGCAACTGACCGGCGGGCCCCTTCCACGACTCGACGTCCTCGTCGTAGAGGCCGATGGCGGCGTTGTTCGGATGCAGCATCAGGTTCTTGCCCACCAGTCCGGACGAGTTGGCAAGACCGTCGGGGTGCCGGTCCGACGCCGACAGCAGCAGCAGGCGGGAGGTGCCGATACCGTTGGCGGCCATCACGACCGCGTTGGTACACTGGCGGTGTTCGCGACCCTCCCGGTCGACCCACACCACCGCGTTGGCCCGGCCCTCGGAGTCGACCGCGACCTGATGAACCCGGGCGCCGGTGACCAGTTTCGCCCCGGCGTCGATGGCGTGAGGCCAGTAGCCGATGTCGAACGATGCCTTCGCGCCTGCGGGACATCCGGTCTCGCACACGCCCCACCGCACACACTGCACCAGATGCTTGTGATTGAACGTGGGGATGGCGTTGGTGCCGGGCCACCAGTGCCAGCCGAGTTTGTTCATCCCGCGCGCGGCGACGACGCCGCCCTTGCCCATCGGATGCGGGGGCATGTCGAAGTCCTGATCCGGGAAGGCGGGATCCCCGCCGAGCCCGGCGACGCCGAGGAATTTGTCGACCCGGTTGTAGTACGGCTCGAGGTCCCAGTAGTCGATCGGCCAGTCGTCGCAGATTCCGTCGAGCGTCTTGACGCGAAAGTCGGACGGCAGCAGGCGCATCCACATGGCGCCGTACAGCAGGCTCGACCCGCCCACCCCCGCGAACATGATGGGGACGACGTCGGTGTCGTCGAGATTCATCGGGTAGTCGGCCGGCCGGCCCCGCGTGTTCGGATTCCAGCTCCACTGCTTCTGCAGCAACAGCTCGAACTCGGGCTTGTTACCCGGGTAGTCCGCGGGACTGACCCAGTCGCCCTGCTCGAGGCACACCACCTTGAAGCCGCGGCGGGCGAGCGTGTGGGCGGTGACCGCACCCGACGGACCGCCACCGACGATGACGACGTCAGCGACGTCGTCGCTCAGAGAATTCACGTACTTACCTCCTCGTGTGGCTTCGACGGTAGGCCACCTCCAACTGCCTAGTCAATACAGAATTCACTCTTATTATTTACCGTATGATTTTTGCGTACCGGCGTAACCTGTTGCTTTCACCTCGGTAGATACGGCAGGATGACACCAGGCGACGTGCTCGCGTCTCACAATATGGACACCCTGGAGATTCGTCCCTCCTACGCCGCGCGGACATCCGAACAGACCTCAGAAGCCAAGGAAGTGAACGATGAACAGCCCCACCGACAGCGCCAAGATTCTCCTTCGCACGCGCGAAGACCTCGAGCGGCGGACACTCGGCCACGTGATCGACGGCCGCGTCGAGTCCCCGGGCGAATCGGGCACCCTCGACGTCCTGGACCCGGCCACCGAGGAGGTCATCGCCACCATCCCGCGCGGCACCGCCTCCGACGTCGACCGCGCGGTCGCCGCCGCCCGCGCGGCGCTGCCGGCGTGGCGGGCCACGCCCTCCGGCGACCGGGCCAAGGTACTGACCGCGATCGCCGACGTCGTCGATGCGAACGTCGAGCGCCTCGCCGCTCTGGAATCACTCAATGCCGGCAAACCTCTCGCCGTCTCCCGGGACGAAATCCCGGGCGTGGCAGAAGCATTCCGCTTCCTCGCCGGGGCCGCACGCGCGCTCCAGTCGCCCGCGTCCGAGGAATACACCAAGGGGTACCTGTCGCTGATCCGCCGCGAACCGGTCGGCGTGGTCGGTGCGGTCACACCCTGGAACTATCCGTTGCTGACCGCGTCCTGGAAGATCGCGCCCGCACTCGCCATGGGAAACACGATGGTGCTCAAGCCGTCCGAGCTCACCCCGTTGACCACGCTGCTGTTCATGGACTTGATCGCCGATATCGTTCCCGCGGGCGTACTCAACATCGTCCTGGGCACCGGCAGCGAGGTCGGCTCGGCGCTGTCCCAGCACTCGGACATCGATCTGATCTCGTTGACCGGCAGCGTCGCCAGCGGCAAGGCGGTCGTCTCCCAGTCCGCGGACACCCTCAAACCCACCCACCTCGAGCTGGGCGGCAAGGCCCCGGTCGTGGTGTTCGACGACGCGGATCTCACCAGGGTCACCGACGGCGTGCGGATGGCCGGGTTCTGGAACTCGGGGCAGGAATGCGGCGCGGCCACCCGCATCCTCTGCGCCGAATCCGTCCGGGACGAACTCGTCGAGCGGCTGGTCGCCGCCGTGTCGACGATCCGCGTGGGGTCCGCCGGCGACGGCGAGGAGGTGGAGATGGGCCCCCTGGTCAGCGGCAGGCAGCGCGACGCCGTCGCCGGCATGGTCGACCGCGCCCGGCGGGACGGTGCCACCATCGCCCTCGGCGGTGACGCCCCCGACGGGCCGGGATACTTCTATCCGCCGACCATCGTCACCGACGTCCCGGACGGCAGCGAGATCGCCACGGAAGAGATCTTCGGCCCCGTCGTCACCGTCCAGACCTTCGCCGACGAGGCCGACGCCATCGGCCGCGCCAACGACGTGGCGTACGGGCTCGCCGCCTCCGTGTGGACCGAGAACGTCGGTCGCGCCCTGCGTGTCTCCAGCGCCCTCGACTTCGGGACGGTATGGGTGAACGGCCACCTCGTCCTGGCCAACGAAATGCCCTGGGGCGGGTTCGGAGCCTCCGGTCACGGACGCGAGATGTCGATCTTCGCCCTCGAGGACTTCTCCCGCACCAAACACGTCATGATCTCGACGGGTCAGCAGTAATCACCCGTGGACACCGTCACCTACCAGCGTCGTCGTGCGCTCTTTCTGCTGTACTGCCTACCCGGCGTCGTGTTGGCGTCCTGGGTCACCCGCACTCCCGCGATTCGCGATCGTCTCGACGCCTCCACGGCCGAGATGGGCATCGTCCTGGTCGGCATGTCGATCGGATCGATGACCGGAATCTTCCTCTCCCGCATGCTGGTACGCCGATGGGGAACTCGCGCGGTCACCCTGATGGGCACGATCGCGATGATCGCCGGAGTCGCGACGGTCGGAGTCGCGGCCGCGATCGGGATCTCCTCGGTCGTGTTCACCGGTCTCGCGCTCTTCGGCCTGGGCATGGGAGCGAACGAAATTGCCCTCAACGTCGACGGCGCGGAGATAGAACGCATCCTCGACAGGCCGGTACTGCCGACACTGCACGGCTGCTTCAGTCTCGGTGCGGCCATCGGGGCCGTCGTCGGCATCACCCTCGGCCTGCTGAACTACTCCGTCACCGTGCACCTGCTCGTCGTTGCTCTCGTCTGTGCACCCGCCGTCGTGGCCGTGCGCGCTATTCCCCAGGGCTACGGCATATCCCGGCATCGGCGTGCACGACGTCGGGGCCGGTCCCGCACCGACGCGAATCCACTGCGCGAGGGACGCATCGTCGTGCTCTGCCTGACGGTGCTGGCGATGGCACTCGCCGAGGGCGCCGCCACCGACTGGCTGCCGCTGCTGATGGTGGACGGACACGGCGTCGACCCGGTCGCCGGCTCGGTGGTCTATGCCGTGTTCGCAGCCTCGATGGCAGCGGGACGCTTCGCGGGACCGATCGTCCTGGCACGGTTCGACCGCGCAGCCGTGGTCCGGCTCAGCGCACTTCTCGGTGCCGGCGGCCTCGCCGTCGTCATCTTCTCCCCCGGCGCGGTGTCCGCCGGTATCTCCGTCGTGCTGTGGGGGCTCGGCACCGCCCTCGGATTTCCGCTGGCGATCTCCGCGGCCGGTGACGGCCCCGGGGATCGGTCCGCGGCCGTGAGCGCGGTGGCCACCGCCGGAACCTCCGCGCTCCTCATCGGTCCGCCCCTGCTGGGATTCCTGGGCGAGCAGTTCACGCTCCGAGGCGCCATGATCGTCGTTCTCGCGCTCCTGGTACTCGCAGCCGCCGGTGCTTCCGCGATGCGGCCACCAACACCCGTCCGGTCTGGTGGAGAACGCCGGCGGATCGTCGCCCACGAAACTGAGCCCCTCTGAGCGATACGTTCGATCGGCCAAGTAATTGCGAGGATCTTCGTTCGATCCGCCGATCACACGGGTGTGGTGATCGTCTTTAGTTGCAGGGAGCTTCGTATGAGGCACGTCACGTGCCTCCCGACATCGAGGTCTTGCGGAGAACGACGAAAGGGAAGCCCCCATGTCCATCGCCGAATTACGCGACCAACCCTCGCGGCACGCTGCTTCGATCCGGGCCGGTCGGTCATGAGCAGCGCGCCGGAACTGAAGAAGGCACTCAGCCAGCGACAGCTGACGATGATCGCCATCGGCGGGGTGATCGGTGCCGGCCTGTTCGTCGGATCCGGCGTCGTCATCTCCGACACCGGCCCCGCGGCCTTCATCACCTACGCCGCCAGCGGCATCCTGATCATCATGGTCATGCGCATGCTGGCCGAGATGGCCGTGGCGAACCCGTCGACCGGATCGTTCGCGGACTATGCCCGCACCGCGCTCGGCAACTGGGCCGGCTTCTCCGTCGGCTGGCTGTATTGGTACTTCTGGGTGATCGTCGTCGGCTTCGAAGCGATCGCCGGCGCCAAGATCATCCAGTTCTGGATCGACGTCCCGCTGTGGTTGTGCGCCCTGGTGCTGATGGTCCTGATGACCGCAACCAACCTGTTCTCCGTCTCGTCCTTCGGCGAGTTCGAATACTGGTTCGCGGGCGTGAAGGTGTTCGCGATCTGTCTGTTCATCGGGCTCGGCTCGCTCTACGTGTTCGGTATCTGGCCGAACAAGACAATGGACTTCTCCAACCTGTGGTCCCACGGCGGCTTCCTGCCGCACGGTCCCGCCGCGATCACCGTCGGCGTGGTGACGGTGATCTTCTCGATGGTCGGCGCCGAGGTCGCGACGATCGCGGCTGCCGAGTCGGAGAATCCGGAGAAGGCGGTCGCCAAGGCCGCGAACTCGGTGATCATGCGCATCGCGGTGTTCTTCGTCGGCGCGGTGTTCCTGCTGGTGACGATCCTCCCCTGGAATGACACCGACCTGGCGGTCTCCCCCTTCGTCGCCGCGATGACCGAGATGGGCATCCCCTACGCCGACAACATCATGAATGCCGTCGTGTTGACGGCGGTGCTGAGCTGTCTCAACTCGGGGATGTACACCTCCTCGCGCATGCTGTTCGTCCTGGCCGCGCGCCGCGAGGCGCCACCTCTCCTCACCCGGGTCACCCGGCGCGGCGTGCCGGCCGCCGCGATCCTGGTGTCCTCGGTCGTCGGATTCCTCTGCGTCATCGCCGCCGCGATCTCGCCGGACACCGTGTTCACGTTCCTGCTGAACTCGAGCGGCGCGATCATCCTGTTCGTCTACCTGCTGATTGCGATCTCGCACATCGTTCTTCGCTTCCGCACCCCGGACTCCGAGTTGCGCGTGAAGATGTGGTTGTTCCCGGTGCTGTCGCTGCTGACCACCGCGGCAATCCTCGGCGTGCTGCTGCAGATGTACCTGGAGGACAGCGCCCGGTCGCAACTGGTGCTGAGCCTGCTGTCCTGGGCTGTGGTCATGGTGTTGTTCCTCGCCAACAAGTGGTTCCTGAGTCGTCGCCAAGCCGTCGAATCGCCCCTCACCGCGGCGAAAGCGTGACGGGTACCGCCAGCACCGTCCACCGCGCCGTCGCATAGGAGCGTGCGACGGCGCGGTCGGCGTCGAGAACATGCAGCGTGCCGTCCGCCCGGAGATCGACGACGTGGTCCGGGTCGTACTCGTCGATCCGGGCATCGGATCGGATGGCGAACCCTCGCGTCATGATGTGCCTCCGTGTCATTGGTCAGTCGGTCGATCGGCCGGTGCCGGCGCGGCCGACCATTGTTCGCACCTGCCGGGCCGCGACGGACAGCGTCGACAGGTCGGCCGGGTCGGCGGAAAAGATCTCGGTGAGGATCGAGCGGGCGCGGGCCAGTCGGGAGGTGTTGGTGGCCTCCCAGTCGGTGATCTTCTCGGCGGCGGTTTCGGCGGATTCCGAGCCGGAGAGCACGTCCAGGCACAGCAGTCGCATCGAGCCGTACACGTCGTCGCGCAGGGCGAGCCGGGCCAGGGCGTTCCAGCGGCCGGTGTCGTCGAGGCCGGAGATGGCGGTCAGCAGGTGATCGAGACCCAGGTGCGCGTTGAGGGTGTAATACAGCTCGGCAACCTCGTCGAGCGCCCGGCCTTCGAGATCGGCGACGTCGATGATGTCCATCGCGCAGAACCCGTGCAGCAGGCTGAGCACCGTCGTGGCGTGACGTTCGTCGGCGCCGCGGGCGACCAGTTGCGCCGCCCGGGTGCGCACGACCACCGCGTCCGGGCCCTGCAACCAGCCCGGAACCCTCGGCAGCAGGTGCTCGAAAGCCGTGCCGTATCGGGTGATCTCGGCGCCGATGGCGAGCGGCTGCGGCCGGTGGTGGAGCAACCACCGCGACAGCCGGTCGAGCAGCCGCCGCACCTCCGCCATCATGGCATCGGAGACCGCGGTGTTCGGTGCGTCCGTGTGAATCCGGGACATCAGTGCGGGCAGATCGGCGATCGCACTGGCCGCCGCGTAGGCGCGGACGGCGTCGACGGCGGAGGCGCCGGTGTCCTCGCAAAGCCTGAACACGTAGGTGATGCCGCCGGTGTCGACCACCTCGTTGGTGATTCCGGTGGCGATGATCTCGCGGCGCAGCCGGTGAGTGCGGATCGCGTCCGGATAGTCCTTCCGCAACCGGTCGGGGAAGTAGGCGAGCAGGCGGTCGGTGAAGGCATCCCCGTCGACGAGGTCGCCGGCCAGCAAGTCCGCCTTCAGCGCGAGTTTGACGTGCGCGGTCAGGGTCGCCAGTTCGGGGGAGGTCAGCCCGCGCCCCTGCTTGCCGCGTCGTTCCAGTTCGTTCTCATCGGGGAGGGCTTCGAGGGTGCGGTCGAGGCCTCGCTGCGTCTCGAGCGCCCGGATCTGGCGGGCGTGCACCCGCAGCTTCGCGGCCGCAGTGGCGCGGCTGGTGCCAAGGAGAGCGTTCTGGTCGACGTTGCCGGCCAGAACGAGTTTCTCGACGTCGTCGGTCATGTTCTGCAGCAACCGGTTCCGGGCATCGGGGTCGATGCGCCCGGTGGAGACGAGTCCGTCGAGGAGGATCTTGATGTTGACCTCGTGGTCGGAGCAGTCGACGCCGGCGGAGTTGTCGAGGGCGTCGGTGTTGATCCGGCCTCCGGCGAGGGCGAACTCGATGCGTCCGAGTGCGGTGGCGCCGAGGTTGCCGCCCTCGCCGATCACCTTCGCCCGCACCTGCCCGGCGTCCACGCGGACACCGTCGTTGGCCTTGTCCCCGACCTCGAGGTGCGTTTCACGGGCAGCCTTGACATAGGTGCCGATGCCGCCGTTCCACAGCAGGTCGACGGGGGCGCAGAGGATGGCCCGGATCAGGTCCTGCGGGGACAGCCGGGTCACGGTCGAGGTCAGGCCCAGTGCCTCGCGCATCTCGGCGGACACGGGAACCGATTTGGCGGTGCGGTCGAACACCCCTCCGCCGGTGCTGATCCGATCGGTGTCGTAGTCGTCCCAGGACGAGCGGGGCAGCGCGAACAGCCGGGCCCGCTCCCGGTACGACGTGGCCGGATCCGGGTTCGGATCGACGAAGATGTGCCGGTGATCGAACGCGGCCACGAGCCGGATGTGCTCGCTGAGGAGCATCCCGTTCCCGAAGACGTCGCCGCTCATATCCCCGACTCCGGCGACGGTGAAGTCCTCGTTCTGGGTGTCGACGCCCCTTTCCCGGAAATGCCGCTTGACGGACTCCCACGCGCCCTTGGCGGTGATGCCCATGGCCTTGTGGTCGTAGCCCACCGACCCGCCGGAGGCGAACGCGTCACCGAGCCAGAACCCGTACTCGGCGGCGACGGCGTTGGCGTCGTCGGAGAACGTGGCAGTGCCCTTGTCCGCGGCGACCACCAGGTACGGGTCGTCACAGTCGCGGCGCACCACCCCCGTCGGGGGCACGGTCGCACCCGTTTCCGGATGAACGTTGTCGGTGACATCGAGCAGCGCACCGATGAAGGCGCGGTAGCACCCGATACCCGCCGCTCGGAACGCCTCCCGGTCGGCGACGGGGTCTCCGGTCGCGGCCGGTGGCCTCTTGACGACGAAGCCACCCTTCGCGCCGACCGGGACGATGACCGCGTTCTTCACCGCCTGTGCCTTGACCAGGCCGAGGATTTCGGTGCGGAAGTCCTCGCGCCGGTCGGACCAGCGCAGCCCGCCGCGGGAGACGGCGCCGTAGCGCAGGTGCACGCCCTCGACGTGCGGGGAGTAGACGAACACCTCGAACCGCGGGCGCGGCTGCGGGAGTTGGGACAGCGCACCGGGCTCGAGTTTGAGGGCCAGGGCCGGCGAGCGCCGGACTCCGTCGCCGTTGCGGTAGTAGTTGGTGCGCACGGTGGCCCGCATCAGGTCGAGGTAGGCGCGCAGGATCCGGTCCGCCTCCAGACTGACGACCTCCTCGATCGCTCCGCCGATCTGCTCCGCAACGGCAGTGCTGTCGCGGCTCTGATCGGCGGCGGGGTCGAACAGGGCGGTGAACAGCTCGATCAGTGCCGCGCAGGTGCGGGGGTTGTCGACGAGCACGGCGGCGATGCGTCTGGTGCTGTAGGGGAACCCGATCTGCCGCAAGTACTTGGCGTGGGCCCGCAGCAGCGCCGCCTCGGTCCAGGCCAGGCCGACCCGCGTGACGAGGGCGTTGAAGGAGTCGACTTCGGCCGCGCCGGACCACGCGGCGACGAAGGTGTCGCAGAAGCGGCGGGCCAGGGTGTCCGGAGTCTCCGTGTCGCGTTCAGCGTCGACTGTCGCGGTGATGTCCGCGGATTCGTCGTGGTAGAGGCTGAACTCGTAGATCCACGTCGACAACCCGTCTTGCCGGGTCACCGGGTAGGGGCGTTCGTCGAGTACCTCGACGCCGAGACTGTGCAGGATCGGCAGGATGTCGCTGAGCGAGACGCGTTCACCGGCGACATACAGGGTGAATCGCAGTTCGGTGTGTTCGCCGGCCGGCCGGGTGTGAAGCGCGACGTCGACGCCGCCCGCCGCGAGGGCTTCGAGGCGGGCGATGTCGGCGGCCGCACGCGCCGCGGTGAAGTCGTGTTTGTAGGACGCGGGCAGCCGGTGAATGTAGCTCGTCCCGACCGACTCGGGCACACCGGTGCACTCGCGCAGGTGGTCGTGGAGCGCGTCGTCCCAGCCGCGGCAGACCCCCGCCAGACGGGACCGCACCTGTTCTTCGACGACGCTCCACTCCGAGTGGACGTCCAGCGCCTGGTCGTCGTTGGCGCGGAGGGTGAAATGCACCAGTGCGAGTGGGTTCTCGGTGACCCGCACCGTGTGGTCGACGGCGGTGCCGGGGAATCGTTCGAGCAGGGCGCGCTGCATGCCGGTGCGCACGGCCGTGGTGTAGCGGTCGCGTGGCAGGTAGACCAGCGCCGACAGCCACCGACGGTCGTCGGACGGACGCAGGAACAGCAGCAGGTCTTTGCGTTCGGCGGCACCGAGGACCGCCACCACGGTGCGGTGCAGGGTGTCGACGTCGAGCGCGAACAACTCCGGCCGCGGGTGGTCCTGGATGATTTCCAGCAGTGTCCGTCCGGTGTGGGAGTCGAGCCGGTAACCCGCCCTTGTGATGACCTCGCGGACGCGGTGGGCGAGAACCGGTATGTCGAGGACGTTCTCGTGCAGCGCATTGACGGTGAACGCACCGAGGAATCGGTGTTCGCCCAGCACCGCACCGGTTTCACCGAGATCGGGGACCGTGATCAGATGCGGTCGCAGCCCCCGGGAACTCGTGGGAAACTCCGGGCCCGGAATGACGGCGACCGGGGCCTGCATCACGCTGTCCGGGTCGACCGGAAATCGGGTCGTGCGGAACACCCCGAGTTCGTCGGCGATATCGGCGCCACGGCCCTGGTAGTGGTAGCCGAGGAAGGTGAAGTTCCCGCTGCCGAACCAGCCGAGCAGGTCGACGCTGTCGGAGAGTTCCCGCTGATTCCACGGCGTGGACACCGACGGCGTCGCGGCCAGTGTCGCGGCCACCCGCTGGGCACGTTCGAGCGTGGCGGGCCGGTCCGCGGCGATATTCCTGAGGGCGGTCAGCGCCTGCGCGAGATCGGCCTGCAGCTGCTCGGCCCGCGAATCTTCTATCGGGGCAGCCAGTTCGAACCGAATCCAGGATTCGGACGTCGCCTCGGTTCGGTCGGCGGCGACGTCGACGAGCGTGCCCGTCTCGTCTCGGATCACTGGGACGACGGGATGAAGCAGTCGAGCGATCACCGCTCCGCCGGATTCGACGACGCCGCTGAGCGTGTCGACCAGCAGCGGCATGTCGTCGGTGACGATGAGCACGGCCGGAACACGGCCGGCGGAGTGGAGGTGCACGATGTCGGTGCCCGGGAGGCGTCTCGTCGCGAGATCGAGATGTTCGCGCACGACGGTGTCCGCGGCGGCGTGATCGCCCGGGGCCGCATGGGGAAAGAACGCCGTTCGGAGACTTACGAGGGTCGCGGGAGGCGCCGCGGCGGGCCTCTCACGTATTCCGGAATGCACCGACATACTCACCGGGAGTTCACCGTTCCTTCGTCGAGGTCCACGCACGCGGCGCCGTTGCCGTGTACTGGTGCCAGTCAGTAAACCGATCGCGCCCGTCGAAGTATTGGGCTCGAGGTGAGAAAAGGAATCCCAGTTTTTGTTCTCTAGGCCAACTCTCAGGAGGCGGAGGAATTCGCCTCGCCGCGGCGTCGCAGGGCGAGCTGCAGTTCGAACAGCATCCGGTCGGAGGCGTCGTGCAGGTCGATGCCGACGATCTCCTCGACGCGGCGAATCCGGTAGCGCAGTGTGTTCGGATGTACTTGCAGGACAGCGGCGGCCGCGCGGACGTCGCCGTGTTCCGCGAGATAGGCTTCGGCGCTGTCCTGCAGGTTCGACGCGTGCTTGTCGTCGTAGTCGACGAGGGCGTCGAGCCGCGGGTCGTGCAGTTCCCGGTGTTCGGCGAGGAGGTCGAGGATCTCCCCGAACAGCACCGCGGTGCGCGATTCGGCGAGCGTGGTCACCCGGCCCTCGGGGAAGGTCGCGGCGGTGCCGTCGAGAACACGGTCGACCTCTCCCCGTGCTCCGGCGACCTGCCCCAGATCGGGCACCGGGATCGCGATCGCGGCACGCAGGGCGATCGACCGCTTCGCCTCGAACTGCTCGACGAGTTGCCGGGTCCACGTGGTCACCGATTTCGGGCTCGTGTAGCGCGGGAGCAGCACGTAGGCGCGCTCTCCGATGATCGTCGCCACGGAGTCGCGGCGAAAGGAACTGGCCTGCAGGCGCAGCATGCTGCCCAGTTCCGTGAGCCGGCCGCCGCCGGCGGTCTCGGTGGCACTGACCGCAAAACCGACGACCGCAGCGGGCCCGGTCGCCGACAGGTTCAGGGCACTGACCACGGACGGGACGTCCACACCACCCCCACGGGCGCCGAACAGCCGCTGGATCAGCAGGCCCTCGGTGGATGGCGCATTGAGACTGCGGGAGATGATCCGCGCTGCGATCGCGGACGCGCCCCGCAACACGTCCTCGGCGTCGTCGGCGAACGGCGCCACCCCCTGTTGCAGCCAGATGGACCCGAGCGTGCGCGCCGATGTCGTGGCGTCGTCGGAGGACTGCCGGATGCTGACCACCAGCCGCCGCTTCGTGCCGAGCTTGCGATGGGCGGGAACGTCGATGACCTCGTCGCTGCTGCGGAGACGGTCGAAAACCCCCCACCGCTGCAGTGCCCGCAGGTAGTCGCGGGGCCCTTCGCGGCCGAGGATCGACAGCGTCCGCAACTCGTCCGCGGCCTCGTCGGAGGCGGAGTAGGCCAGCACGTGCGATTGCGCGTCCTCGATCGACACCATGCCGCCGGCGTTCTGGGCGACGATCTGCGCGAGCCCGAACAGGTCGGTGTCGGTGGCCAGCAGATCCGGATCACCCAGGCCCGTGCTGCGGCGGGAGCGGTCCAGCATGCGTTGCACCAGCGGGAACACGTGATCCCAGCGGGCCTTCGGGTGCACCGCCACCAACGCGACACCGGCGCGCCGCGCCGCTGCCTGTAGCGCCGTCGACGTGGCCGCATTCTTGGACATCACCGCCCTTACCCGGTGCTCGGACGGGCGGAGGGCAATGCCGTCGAACCAGCGCACGGCCTCCGTCTTGCCGATCCCGACGTGCAGGTACAGGTCCGGCAGCGGCGATTGCGAATCGGTCTCGGTGGCCAGGTCGGAGCTGTCGACGAGTGCGACGGAGGACAGCGCGATCTCGGTGCCGGCCGGCGCGTCGATCAGTTCGACGACCGAGGTGTCGAGGGCGCTGAGAAGCTCACGCAGCGTGATGCTTCCGGTGGCACGGCCGGACGAATCGGTTGAACCCCCATGGGTTCCGCCTTCAGAATTCACGGGACGATCTCCACTTCGGGATCACACGAGCAGTTGGCTGATTGTACAACTCCAATAATAGAGATTTGTTCGACTGGCTCATTCTTTTGCCGCCGTGCTGGTGTTGACTACGGCTAGTTCGTTGCGGCGGCCGTCTTCGCCGCCACATCTCGTAGGAGGGTTTCATGGACGCCGTCACCACCACCCCGCAGCCCGTCAACGAGCCGGTCGGCAGTTTCGCACCGGGCAGCCCCGAGCGTGCCCGGCTGCAGGCGAAGCTCGTCGAACTCGGGTCGAACCCCACCGAGATCCACCACGTCATCGGCGGAGCGCACCGACGCGGCAACAACCCGACGATCGACGTCGTCCAGCCGCACCGGCATGCCGCGGTGCTGGGCACCTTCACCAACGCCGGCACACAGGACATCCAGGACGCGGTCGCCGCGGCCACCGCCGCCGCCCCGGCCTGGCGAGCCCTCTCCTTCGAGGACCGCGCCGCGGTGTTCCTGCGCGCCGCCGACCTACTGTCCGGACCCTGGCGCGAAACACTCGCCGCCGCAACCATGCTCGGCCAGTCCAAGACCGCATACCAGGCCGAGATCGACACCCCGTGCGAACTCATCGACTTCTGGCGGTTCAACGTCCACTTCGCCCGCCAGATCCTCGCCGACCAGCCGATCTCCTCCCCCGGCGTCTGGAACAAACTCGAATACCGCCCCCTCGAGGGCTTCGTCTACGCCATCACCCCGTTCAACTTCACCGCCATCGCCGGCAACCTGCCCACCGCACCCGCCCTGATGGGCAACACCGTGATCTGGAAGCCCTCGCAGACACAGGCCGTCGCCGCGTACTGGACGATGACACTGCTCGAGGCCGCCGGACTGCCGCCCGGCGTGATCAACCTCGTCAACGGTGCCGGCGCCGCCGTCTCCGACGTCGTTCTCGCCGACCCCCGGCTCGCGGGAATCCACTTCACCGGTTCCACCGCCACGTTCCAGCACCTGTGGCGCCAGGTCGGCAACAACATCTCGAACTACCACTCCTACCCGCGGCTGGTCGGCGAAACCGGCGGCAAGGACTTCGTCCTCGCCCACAGCTCCGCCAACCCCGACACCCTCACCACCGCCCTGCTCCGCGGCGCCTTCGACTACCAGGGCCAGAAATGCTCCGCCGCCTCCCGCGCGTTCGTCCCGAAATCGGTGTGGGCGAAGATGGGTGACGACCTCATCGAGAAGGCATCGACGCTGAAATACGGTGACGTCACCGACTTCTCGAACTTCGGCGGCGCCGTCATCGACAAGCGGGCCTTCGACCGCAACGCCGACGCCCTCGCCCGCGCCAAGGCCACCCCCGGCCTGACCATCGCCGCCGGCGGCCACGTCGACGACAGCGTCGGGTACTTCGTCGACCCCACCGTCCTCCTCGGCGACGACCCCACCGACGACGCCTTCCGCACCGAATACTTCGGGCCGATCCTGTCCGTCCACGTCTACGACGACTCCGCCGCCGGATCCTTCGACACCGTGCTCGACGTGGTCGACAAGGGCTCGAAGTACGCGCTGACCGGGTCGATCATCGCCGACGACCGCACCGCGATCGCCCAGGCCACCGACGACCTGCGGTTCGCCGCCGGCAACTTCTACATCAACGACAAGCCCACCGGCGCCGTCGTCGGACAGCAACCCTTCGGCGGTGCCCGCGCCTCGGGCACCAACGACAAGGCCGGCTCCCCACAAAACCTCCTCCGCTGGGCCTCCGCCCGCACCATCAAGGAAACATTCGTCCCCGCCACCGACCACCGCTACCCGCACCAGGGCGCCGACACCTCCGAGGACATCTGATGGCATTCTCCGCCCTGCTCCGCCCCGCCCTGCTGGCCGTCGCCCGCTCGCCTCGGATGGAACGCACCGTCACCAAGATCCCGGTGACCCGGAGCCTCGTCGACCGGTTCGTCGCCGGCGAGACCGAGGACCAGGCGATCGCCGCGACCACGTCGATCCTCGATACCGGCCGCTACATCACCATCGACCACCTCGGCGAGGACACCACCGATGCGGCGCAGGCCGACGCCACCGTGTCGCACTACCTCACCCTGCTGTCCGACCTGGCTGCCCTCAGCCAGAAGACTGCGTCGACGTCGCCGGACTCGGTTCGCAATGTCGAGGTCTCGTTGAAGCTGTCCGCCCTGGGTCAGTTCCTGCCCCGCGACGGACACAAGGTGGCCCTCGAGAACGCGCACAAGATCTGCACCGCAGCCGAGGAGGCCGGCGCGTGGGTCACCGTCGACGCCGAGGACCACACCACCACCGACTCGACGCTGTCGATCGTCCGCGAACTCCGCAAGGACTTCCCGTCCCTCGGCACCGTGCTGCAGGCGTACCTGAAGCGCACCGAGGCCGACTGCCGGGACCTGCCCGGCCCCGGATCGCGCATCCGGCTGTGCAAGGGCGCCTACAAGGAACCCGCCTCGGTCGCGTACCAGGGCAAGGAGGCGGTCGACGAGGCCTACCTGCGGTGCCTGCGCATCCTGATGAACGGCCAGGGCTACCCGATGGTCGCCTCCCACGACCCGGCCATGATCGAGGCCGCCCTGCAACAGGCGAAGGCCAAGGGCCGCACCGCTTACGAATTCGAAATCCAGATGCTCTACGGCATCCGCGACGCCGAACAACTCCGCCTGATCGGAGAGAACAAGCACCTGCGGGTGTACCTCCCCTACGGCGAGCAGTGGTACGGCTACTTCATGCGCCGACTCGCCGAACGCCCCGCCAACCTGACATTCTTCCTCCGGTCATTGAGGTCACACAGCTAGGCGTTCCTCCTGCAGGACAGCGGGTCTGGCTCGACCTCCGCGGTCGAGCCAGACCCGCACTCGCCCAGCTCACAACGAGGTGCACAGGGATGAACGAGACCAACTTCAATTACATGATCACCTTCGCAAAGAAGTGGCGCCACCGGGGCGGAGGATCCGGCGAGGACATCCTCGTCGAATTCGGACTTTCGCAGGCCGAGTACTTTCGTCAACTGCAGATGATTCTCGACGAACGTGCCGGCGCAGCATCGGATCTTCCTCCCGACCTCCGTCACGAACTGCTGTCGATCTGCCGTTCTCGTCTGCTGCCACAGACGCCGCAACAACATTCGTGGTGATTCATACGTGCTATGGGATACACCAGCGTCCTGCTCGGTTCCGGGACGGTTCACCGCGTGGCCGGCGCCAGCACACGAACCGGTGTTCCTACCCCTGGACCGAATGACCGCCAAATGCCGTCGGTTGGTGAACCAGACATTGCCGCGCAGTGGTTCCCACCGGCGACGCCGCTACGTGGCATGACCCACTGGGTGATGTGCGCGGTGCTTCGACATCGGAGGTCGAGTTCTCACTGATGGCCGAATCCGACCCGTTCTGCTCCGTGGGCATCGACGGTCGCTTTCCGCGTTTCGACCCCTCTCTCGATCGACGCAATGCGTTCCCATTCGTCGTCATTCACGATCGTCCACGTAGAACCTGGCGGCCCTACCGTGCCGTTCGGTACAGGCGTTCGGGTCGGCCGCCGCCATACTTGTGACGGACTGTGGCCTCTCCCGATTCCACGAGGTATTCGAGGTATCGGCGGACTGTGGAACGCGCCATCCCGGTAGCCTGCCCGCATTCGGTGGCCGACAACTCCTGACCCGCGGCCAGGGCGTTCCGGACCAGGTCGAGGCTCTCGTTGCTGAGACCTTTCGGAGGCGGTGATACCGGGGTCCGTCGGCCCGGCAGGAGTGAGAACGCGGCGTCGATCGCGGTTTGATCGGTGTTGCCCTTTTCCAGCCGGGCGGCGGCGTAACCCAGAATTCGGGCCTTGAGTTCGTCCAAATCGAACGGTTTGACCAGATACTGGGCTGCGCCGCCACGCAGAGCCGCTTTCACTGAGTCTGCGTCGCGTTCGGCGGTGACAACGATGGCATCGACGTCGTCACCGCGTTCCCGCAGACGTCTGAGTACCTCGAGACCGTTGAGGTCAGGCAGGTGAACATCGAGCAGGATCAGGTCCGGCGCCAAGGCGGCAACCATGTCCAATGCCTTCGCTCCGGTTCCCGCCGTTCCGACCACACGGAACCCGTCAACTTCGTGGTTGACGAGTTCGGCGTGGATGCTCGCCACCATGAAGTCGTCGTCGACGACGAGCACCGTCAGCTCGCTGTTGTCTCGAGGCCGCATGGTGTCACGATACGGGCAGCTCGGCCTGTCCGGATCCCCGCACGAACCGCTCCTCGATCTCGAAGTACGAGTCGATCGCCATCAGGTGGTTCCACTCGTCAGGTGTCGCCATGAGCGGGCGGATGCTGGTGCTCTGTCCCTCTTCGCGCAGGACCTTCAGAGCCCGTTGGGCGGCCGCGACCATGGAGTAACGGATTACCCCGGGGTAGATGGCCGCAGAGAATCCCAGGTCACCGATCTCGGAGACGTGCTTGGTCGACAGTGGTCCCTTTTCTTCGACGAGGGTCAGGACCGGTGCGCCGTCGACGATCGACAGCAGTGTTGCGATGTCGTCCGGTTCGCGGACACCGACGACGAGGACGGCGTCGGCTCCGGCGTCGATCGCGCGTTTGGCCCGTTGTGCAGCGGCCTCGACCCCGAGCGTGCTCGCGGCGTCGGTACGGGCGATGATCTGGAAATCCGGGTCCTGACGCGCCCAGAGGGCAGCCTCGATCTTGCCGAGGTATTCGCGTTCGCTGACCACCGGAATAGGTATGTCGAGGACGCCGCAGCGCTTGGGGGTCACCTGGTCCTCGAGCTTGATCGCGGCGACACCGGCGTTCTCGAATTCGGCGACGGCCCGGGTGACGTTGAGCGCGCTGCCGTAGCCGGTGTCGGCGTCGAAGATCGCCGGAATATCTACGGCCCCAGCTATATTGTGAGCGACCTGGGCGCTTTCGGTGAGAGTCACCAGTCCGATGTCGGGTTTGCCGAGCAGGCTGGCGGCGATCCCGTTTCCTGTCACGCTGACGGCCTGGAAGCCGGCGGCTTGAGCGAGGCGTGCGGACAGACCGTCGAAGACGGACGGAATCTGCACGATCTGGGGGTCACGAAGTAGTTGCTTGAGTTTCTGGCGCGCGTTCACGGTTCTCCTTTTGCTCGGGAGTTCACCGTCCTTCGTGGTCGGGGTCACAGTCAATCTTGAGGCGGTAAGTTCTGTTGTGCTCGTTGTGGCAACGGGATGCTCGCGGTGAATACGGCTCCGTCATCGTTGCGAACGCCGATCTCACCGCCGCGCTGATCGCAGACGGCTTTGGCGAGCGCAAGACCGAATCCGCGTGTGCGATCCGTGGATTTGGTGCTCACTCCGCGCTCGAATATCGAGTCCATTACTTCGGTGTCGACGCCGGGGCCGTTGTCCCGCACCTCGACGACGATCCGGTCGGCGGTCTCGACCACCTCGAGCCGCACGGTTCGCCCCGGGACCCCTGCGCAGGCCTCGAGGGCGTTGTCGACGAAGTTGCCCATGACGGTTTCGAGGGTGGCCGCGAGGTCGAGCGACAGAATCCCGACGTGGGTGTGTTCGGACATCGTGAGGTCGACGCCGCGCTCGGAGGCCACCGAACCCTTGGCGACCACCAGAGCGGCCAGCGTCGGGTCCTCGATGCGGGAGGTCACCGCCTGCATGAACTGGTTGTGCCCTGCCTGAACCTCGGTCACGTACCGGCGGGCTCGGTCGGCGTGGCCGAGGCGGAGCAGACCGGCGATCGTGTGCAGGCGGTTGGAGAACTCGTGGGTCTGCGCCCGGAGTGCGTCGGCGGTATGCCGAGTGGTGTCGAGTTCTTGTCGCAGGCCCCATAGTTCGGTGCGGTCGCGCAGCGTCACCACCGACCCGATGACCCGGCCGTGGGTGCTGACCGGCATGCGGTTGAGCACCACGTTGCGGGTGCTGGTGTCGAGCACCCTGTCGGTGGCGCTCTTCTGATCGGTGAGCGCAGCGACGACGTCGCCCGGCAGATCGAGTTCGTGCAGGCTCTTGCCGACGGAGTCGGCGGGAAGCCCGAGCAGGTGGCATGCCTCGGAGTTGACGATGGTGACCCGATGCTGCAGATCCAGTCCGATCACACCTTCCTTGATGCCGTACAACAGCGCTTCTCGGTGTTCGACGAGTCCGGTGATGTCGCGGGGTTCGAGTCCGAGGGTCTGCCGTTTGATGCGTCTGGCGAGCAGCGCGGATCCGGCAATTCCGATCGCGCTCGCGACCCCGAGGTAGATCAGCAGGTCCGGGACCGCGGACGTCAATCGTGTGCCCACGCTCGGCGCGTAGCGGCCGATCACGACGTACCCGAGCCGCTCCCGGTTGTCCGGGTCCAAGATCGGAACGTGCGCCTGGATGGAGGACTTCCCGTCGGGCAGCTCCTGGGGTCCGACCCACGCCCGCCCGGACTGCACATCACTTTCACCGAAATCCCATGCGCCGGTGAGATGGTCGGGATCCTGGCTGGCAACGACATCCCCACTGTCGTCGATGACGACGACGAAATCGGCTCCGGAGACCGATTGCACGCGGGCCGCGGCGGGTGGGATCGCGTCGATGGGCAGACGGCCGGCCAATCCCGACCGGACCACCGTGTCGGTCGCGAACGTTTCCGCAAGCCCGAGGACGCGGTTGCCGGTCGAGCGACGGAAATCGCTCGTCGACTGGACGTAGGTGATGGCCACGACGACGCCGAGGACTGCGAGAATGATGGCGACCTGGAGCACGAGGAGTTGACGCGCCAAGGGCAGCCGACCGAGCCTCACCCCGTCGATCCTAGGCCAGGAAACCCCATCCCAGGTGCCTGGATCGGGAGCATAACGAGCACAACCATCGTTGCCAGCGCAAGCGTGACACGAGCGGTGGTGTGGATCACTCTTCCTGTCAGACCCATCACAGGAGGTACAGATTATGAACCGGCTCACCAAAGGCGTGCTGGCCACCGCGGCCGTGGCCGTCAGCCTCGTTGCCACTGCGTGCGGCGGCGTGTCCGGAGGCGAGGGCGGTCAGTTCCGCTACATGGTGCCCAATGCCGCAGGCAGCGGCTGGGACAACACCGCTCGGACCGCGGCCAAGATCATGGAAGAAGACAAGATCGCCGACCGCATCGACGTGTTCAACGTCGACGGGGCGAACGGCACGGTCGGGCTCTCCCGGCTCGTCGCCGACGACGGGAACGGCGCCCTCGTGATGCAGATGGGGTACGGGCTCGTCGCTGCCACCGTCTCGCAGTCCTCGTCGACCACGTTCGCCGACACCACCCCCGTCGCGAAACTGCTCGACGAGTACCTGGCAGTCGTCGTTCCCGCAGATTCACCCTTCAACAACCTCGACGACCTCCTGGCCGGCTGGAAGGCGAACCCCCGCCTCAACGCCGGCGGTGGGTCGGCCATCGGTGGCGCCGACCATGTCGCCACCCTCCTCATGGCCGACGCGAACGGCATCGCACGCACGGACGTCAACTACGTGAGCTTCAGCGGCGGACTGCTCCCCGCAGTCCTCGGCGGCCAGGTCGACTTCGCCGTCACCAGTGCCGCGGACGCGGTCGAGCAGATCGAGGCAGGCAAGCTCAAGGCGATCGCCGTCACCGGCGAAAGACGCTTCGACGCGCTGCCCGACGTCCCCACCCTCACCGAATCCGGCACCGACGTCGTCGTGGCCAACTGGCGCGGGGTCGTCGCCCCGCCCGGCCTCGACGAGCAGGAAACCCAGAACCTGATCGACACCTTCACCGCCCTACACGAGAGCCAGGGCTGGAAAGACGCCGTCGAACGCAACGGCTGGGTGGACGCCTTCGTCACCGGCGACGAGTTCGGCACCTACCTCGACCAGCAGGCCGTGCAGATCAGGGCCGCACTCGACGGGCTCGAACAGTGAGCACCCCCACCTCCGCGGCGCGCACCTTTCTCGCGGGCAAGTCCGAACTGTGCGTCGCCGCCCTGCTCTTCGTCCTCGGCTCAGTGGCACTCGTGGACGCCGCAACGTTGACCGACAACGCGGCCACCCGCGGCCCGCTCAATTCGGCCACTGTGCCGATCGTCGTCGGAACCCTGCTCGTGGTCGTCAGCATCGCACTCGCGGTCAACGTACTGCGCGGCGGTACCGGGGACATGGAAAGCGGCGAGGACATCGACCTCGACCAGCCGACCGCCTGGGTGCCGTTCGTCGCTCTCGCCGGAGTCTTCCTCGCCAATGCCGTGCTCATGGAGTCGCTCGGCTGGCCGATCACCGGCACCGTCCTGTTCTGGGGCGCCGCAACCGCGCTGGGCAGCAAGCACCTGATACGCAACCTGATCGTCGCCGCCGCCATCGCGTTCGGCAGCTACGCCCTGTTCGCCTACGGACTCGGCGTCAACCTCCCGGCCGGCCTTCTCCACGGGGTGATCTGACATGGAATCGCTGAACCTGCTCCTCGACGGCTTCGCCTCGGCCCTCACCCCGACGCATCTGCTGTTCGCGCTCATCGGGGTCATTCTCGGCACCGCGGTCGGCGTCCTGCCGGGCATCGGCCCGGCAATGACCGTCGCGCTGCTACTGCCGGTGACCTACAGTCTCGACGCGTCGGGCGCCATCATCATGTTCGCCGGCATCTACTACGGCGGCATGTACGGCGGGTCGACCACCTCGATCCTGCTCAACACCCCAGGCGAAGCGTCGTCGGTGATGACCGCGCTCGAGGGCAACAAGATGGCCAAACTCGGCCGCGCCAGCCAAGCCCTCGCCACCGCCGCCCTCGGCTCGTTCGTCGCAGGCACCATCGCCACCGGTCTGCTGGTCATGGTGGCCCCGTTCGTGGTCGATCTCGCCCTCGCGATCACCCCCGCCGACTACTTCGCCCTGATGGTCCTCGCCTTCGGCGCCGTCACCCTCGTCCTCGGCTCATCCCGAATCCGCGGCCTGGCCTCCCTCGGCATCGGCCTGTTCATCGGCCTGGTCGGCATCGACATGTCCACCGGGCAGGACCGGCTGACCTTCGGCGTCCCGCAGTTGCTCGACGGCATCGATGTCGTCATCGTCGCGGTCGGCATCTTCGCCCTCGGCGAAACCCTGTGGACGGCAATGCACCTGCGCCGCCGCCCCGCCGAGATCATCCCCGTCGGGCGCCCGTGGATGGACCGATCCGACTGGTCCCGGTCGTGGAAGCCCTGGCTGCGCGGTGCGGCAATCGGATTCCCCTTCGGTGCCATGCCAGCAGGCGGAGCCGAACTGCCGACCTACCTGTCCTACGTCACCGAGCGGAAACTGACCCGCAAACCCGAGGAGTTCGGTCACGGCGCCATCGAAGGCGTCGCCGGTCCGGAGGCGGCCAACAATGCCTCCGCCGCCGGAGTGCTCGTGCCTTTGCTCACGCTGGGCCTGCCGACCTCGGCGACCGCCGCCGTTCTGCTCGCCGCCTTCCAGCAATACGGAATCCAGCCCGGACCATTGCTTTTCGAGCACGAACCGGAACTGGTCTGGGGTCTGATCGCCAGCCTGTTCATCGGCAACATCCTGCTGCTGGTGCTGAATCTGCCGCTGGCACCGCTGTGGGCGAAACTCCTGCGCATTCCCCGTCCCTACCTGTATGCGGGCATCCTCGGCTTCGCCTCGGTCGGCGCCTACGCCGCCGACGGCACACCCATCGGTCTCTATCTGCTCCTCGCCATGGGTTTGCTCGGAGTCCTGATGCGGCGCTACGGATTGCCGATTGTCCCGGTCATCATCGGCGTGATCCTCGGCCCGCCGGCCGAACAGCAACTCCGCCGCGCTCTGCAACTGAGCGACGGAGACCCGGCCGTGCTGGTGCACTCCCCGTTCTCCATCGCCATGTACACCCTGCTCGCACTCGCCCTCATCGTCCCGCTGCTCTGGCGGTGGCGGGCCTCACGCAAGCAGGTACCCGGCGTGCGGGAAGTGTCCGACATCGACACCGACACCGGTATCAACGGGATCGCTACCGGTGACCACGCCGATAAGGAACTTGCCAAGTCCACGGCAACACAGAGTGCCACGAACGATCGACGGGAGGAAGCGACACTGAGGCCCGCACAACGATGGGTGAACCCGGCCGACCCGAACGGTGGCGGACCTGGGCTCCTCTGGGGGTCCACGCCGTCACCGTTCAGGCTGTGGGATTTTCCGTACGTCCCGCCGTGTCCTATGCGGCACTGGACGCAGGAATTCCCACGGCGATGCTCGGCGTCCTCTCCGCGAGTTTTGCACTGGCCCCGCTGATGCTTGCGCTGCCTGTGGGTAGAGCGGTCGACCGGGTCGGGGAACGCTCGATCCTCGTTGTCGGGGCGAGTGTCATGATCCTCTCGTGCCTGATTCTTCTGGCCGGTAGACACGACATCGCGTGGCTGGTAGCAGGTCTGATACTTGCCGGGGTCGGCCATCTGTTGTGCGTGACAGGCGAACAGACCGCAGTCGCTGCCATGACCACGGGATCGAGCGACTCCAGGTTCGGGGCGTACACATTCGCCACCTCACTCGGTCAGGCTGTCGGACCATTGCTGATGACCTTGGGGAGTGGCAGTGCACCCTCGATCGCACCGGTGCTGACCTGCGCCCTGGCCTTCTCCTCCCTGACTTTCGTCACCTCCTTCGCGCTGGGCCGCAGGCAGCGCGAAGTGTCGACCCGCCCCGGCGGTTCTGCGTCGTCACTTCTCCGAGAACGCAAGTTTCGACGCGCGGTGCTGCTCAGTGCCATCGTCATGGCCGCCGTCGATATCACGCTGGTGTTCCTTCCCGCACTCGGACGAGAAGTCGGGATCAGCGCGGCGTTCATCGGTTGGGTGCTTGGGGCGCGGGCCGTCGCGTCCATGGCTGTGCGGACGGTGACAGGGCGATTGGTCAGTGCGCTCGGTCGACGAGCAGTATTGACGGCCGGAATACTCTCGGCAGCTATCGCATTTGTCTCCGTTGCGATATGGCCCACACCCAGTGTCCTATTGATCGGTGCCATCGCAGCCGGCGCCGGACTCGGTGTGTGCCAGCCGATCACCATGTCGTTGGTCGCCGACATCGCCCCCAAGAACCAGCGTGGGACCGCCATGTCCCTGCGCCTACTCGGCAACAGGCTCAGCGTCGTGCTCGTACCCGGTGTGATGGGGGCCGTCACGGCCTCAGCGGGCGCTTCCAGTGTACTCAGCGCAACCGCAGTCCTACTCTTCATCGGATTCGCAGCCTCGGTGCGCCAGTGAACGACCGGACCCGCCCTGCAGCTGACCTCCTCACCACAATCCCACCCCTCAGCGAGGGACAGCATTCATGATGCCAATTCCACTAACAGCCAACGAGATACGTAAGTCATTCAACCGAAGTGCGGTTGCAGTACTACACGGGCACTCGCCAGCGATCGAGGATCTTCTTGGTTGCGTTGCCCGGGCTTTGCGCATGCCGTTGGCGAAGATCGTCGAGTACGTCTATGTCGTTGCGCAGGTTGGGGACTGGAACATCGAGTGCGGCGAGGCCGGCCTCGGTATGAGCTCTCGCCGAGTTCGGACCGAAACGGTGCACCACCGCCTCGGTCGAGGCGGCTGTCACGCATGTCGTGCCCGTGCCGGCGACGTCAGCCAGGAAGGCCCGCAGGCGGCCGCGCGCAGAGGCGAGCAGCAGGTCGAACGCGTCGGTGGTCGCATAGGGCAGGTCCGGAAGGACGACGGCCACCGACCCCGAATGGCGCAACCGCCGGAGCCTTTCGATGCCACGATCGATCGCGGCGGGGAGGCCGATCTCCCCGTCGGGGACGATGTCGCAGCGCCCCCGCACCCACCCCTGAACGGTGGCGTCACGCGAGACCACCACGATCCGCTCCACCTCAGTGCTGCGTTCGAGCGCGGTGATCGTGTCGAGGAAGAACGCCAACGCGAGTTGCGCACGCATCACGTCGGATTCGGTCTGAAGTCGACTCTTCGCCGTCCTTAAGGATCTGATCGGCACCACCACCGCGTAGCCGCCGAACCCATTCGCGTTCATAGCAATGCCGGCAGGGTGTGCGGGTAGGTGTGGGTGGTGGTGCGTTCGCGGGCGGGGCGGCCGATGCCCTCGGCGATGGCCCGCAACTCTGCGACGGTCTTCTCCGATCCGTGCTCGGAGCCGGCCATCCGGGAGATCGTCTCCTCCATCAGCGTGCCCCCGAGATCGTTCGCCCCACCCTGCAACATCACCTGGGTGCCGGTCACCCCCAACTTGACCCAACTGGTCTGAATGTTCGGGATCCGCCCGTGCAACATGATCCGCGCCAACGCGTGCACCGCCCGGTTGTCCCGGTTGGTCGGACCCGGCCGCGACGCCCCCGCCAGATACAGCGGCGCACTCTGATGCACGAACGGCAACGGCACGAACTCGGTGAACCCACCGGTGCGGTCCTGAATCCCGGACAACACCCGCAGATGCCCCACCCAGTGCTTCGGGTTGTCGACATGCCCGTACATCATCGTCGAACTCGACCGCAACCCCACCTCGTGCGCGGTGGTCACCACCTCCACCCAGGTGGCGGTGGGCAACTTGCCCTTGGTGAGCACCCACCGCACCTCGTCGTCGAGGATCTCCGCGGCGGTGCCGGGAATGGTGTCCAGACCGGCCTCGCGCAACTCGGTCAGCCAGTCCCGGATGCTCTGCCCACCCCGGGAGGCGCCGTTGACGATCT
>NZ_JARJBD010000279.1:0-1541 GCF_029269925.1 Rhodococcus sp. T2V | reverse complement strand
ACGCCCGATATTCACACGACGGCGGGAAAGCTCGCCGACCTGCGTAATCGTCAGGCCGAGGCGCAGCACCCGAGCGGTGAAGCCGCGGCCCTGAAGGTCCACGCCAAGGGCAAGCTCACCGCCCGCGAACGCATCACCGCCCTGCTCGACGAGGGCTCCTTCGTCGAACTCGACGCCCTCGCCCGCCACCGCTCGGTGAACTTCGGCCTCGCCGACAACCGCCCCGTCGGCGACGGCGTCGTCACCGGCTACGGCACCGTCGACGGCCGCGACGTCTGCGTCTTCTCCCAGGACGCCACCGTCTTCGGCGGCTCCCTCGGCGAAATCTACGGCGAAAAAATCGTCAAGGTCATGGACCTCGCCCTCAAAACCGGCCGCCCCCTGATCGGCATCAACGAAGGCGCCGGCGCCCGCATCCAGGAAGGCGTCGTCTCCCTCGGCCTCTACGGCGAAATCTTCCACCGCAACGTCCAGGCCTCCGGCGTCATCCCCCAGATCTCCCTGATCATGGGCCCCGCCGCCGGCGGCCACGTCTACTCCCCCGCCCTCACCGACTTCGTCGTCATGGTCGACCAGACCTCCCAGATGTTCGTCACCGGCCCCGACGTCATCAAGACCGTCACCGGCGAAGACGTCACCATGGAAGATTTGGGTGGCGCGCACACCCACATGGTCAAGTCCGGCGTCGCCCACTACGTCGCCTCCGGCGAACAGGACGCCCTCGACTACGTCAAGGACCTGCTCTCCTACCTCCCGTCCAACAACCAGGCCGCCGCCCCCCGGATGCTGCCCACCGACCCGATCACCGGCGCCATCGAGGACTCCCTCACCGCCGAGGACCTCGAACTCGACACCCTGATCCCGGACTCGGCGAACCAGCCCTACGACATGCACGAGGTCATCCGCCGCATCCTCGACGACGACGAATTCCTCGAGGTCCAGGCCGAACGCGCCGGCAACATCGTCGTCGGCTTCGGCCGCGTCGACGGCCGCTCCGTCGGCATCGTCGCCAACCAGCCCACCGTCTTCGCCGGCTGCCTCGACATCGACGCCTCCGAAAAAGCCGCCCGCTTCGTGCGCACCTGCGACGCGTTCAACGTCCCGATCATCACCCTCGTCGACGTCCCCGGCTTCCTGCCCGGCACCGACCAGGAATACAACGGCATCATCCGCCGCGGCGCGAAACTGCTCTACGCCTACGGCGAGGCCACCGTCGGCAAGATCACCGTCATCACCCGCAAGGCCTACGGCGGCGCCTACGACGTGATGGGCTCCAAGCACATGGGCGCCGACGTCAACCTGGCCTGGCCCACCGCCCAGATCGCCGTCATGGGCGCCTCCGGCGCCGTCGGGTTCGTCTACCGCAAACGCCTCCTCGAGGCCGCCCAGAACGGCGACGACGTCGACGCGCTGCGCCTGCAACTGCAACAGGAATACGAGGACACCCTCGTCAACCCGTACGTCGCCGCCGAACGCGGCTACGTCGACGCCGTCATCCCCCCGTCCCACACCCGCGGACAGATCGTGGCCGCCCTGCGCCT
>NZ_JARJBD010000278.1:0-1546 GCF_029269925.1 Rhodococcus sp. T2V | reverse complement strand
GTCGAAACGGTGCCATCGAAGTACCGACCCCCATTGGGGTTGCCGCGTTTGTGATCGATATTCGCCGCGACTACCGCCGTTTCGACCGCCGGCGGGACGCGGACCTGACCAATCCCACCCTCATACGCGGCCGTCGCGTCGCCCAGGACTTCGGTGAGGCCCACGGGTGGTCACACGCACTCATCACAAGCGTCGACCAGGCGCTGGTCGTCCTGTTGTCCGGCCATACCAGCGATGAGAAGATCCGCTACTCCGAGCTGATGTCCACGGTCCGCCATCGCAGTCGGGTCGGGTCGCGGAGATCCTCGACCAGCTCGCGCTGCTCGACGCCGACCGGGCACCAGCGTTCGAGGCGTGGCTCGCGCGCAAACTCGACGGCATCACCCCCGGCATCCGGCGCGACGTCGAGGACTGGATCCTCGCACTTCACGACGGCGGGCCCCGCACGCGTCCCCGCGACCCGAACACCGTGTGGGGCTACCTCAACCGGATCCGGCCAATCCTGCTCGGCTGGTCGCATCACTACCACCACCTGCGGGAAGTCACCCGTGACGACATCCTCTCCATCGCGAATACCCTGCAGGGCAACAAACGTCGCCACACACTCAGCGTCCTGCGGTCGCTCTTCGGACACTGCCGGAAGAAGGGCATAATCTTCCGCGACCCCACCACACGCATACGCGTTGGACCGAGCAACTACCGCGCCATACTTCCACTGGAAGACAACGCAATCACCGAGGCGACGGGTGCGTCCACCACACCCGCGACCCGCCTCGCCGTCGCCCTGGCCGCCATCCACGCCGCCCGCTCCAAGGACATCGGCGAGTTGCTTCTCGACGACGTCGACCTCGGTGAGCGTCGGCCGACCATCGCCGGCCGATCCCGACCATTGGACGACCTCACCTACCGAGCGCTGACCCAGTGGCTGAGCCACCGACGCACCCACTGGCCCAACACCGCCAACCCCCACCTGTTGGTCAACCGCGTGACCGCGGTGCGCACTTGCCCGGTCGGCAAAGTGTGGATCACCCGGGCCTTCTGGGACTCACTACCACCCTCGATCGGCTACACGTCGATCGTCAACTCGAAGAATCACTCACACACGGACCGGACCCACTCCACCTCGCCACAGTGTTCGGCATCAGCCCGGGCACCGCGATCCGCTATGCCGCCGCGGCCCGCCACCTCCTCGAGACCCCTGCAGAACACCACGATCTCCACAGTTGACCGCGAACCCACGCACTATCATTGGCTCCGAGTCCAACCTGTCCTCGAGTTCGCGCCGAGATTCCTTCAGTTTGACTGAACTCCGGGTTTCCAGCGGTGCCGTCACGTCGCCCAGTGATGACGCAAAATCGCCACGACGGGCGGCCCGCGCGGTACCGCAGCGAGCCTGCTCCGGTATATCCCAGTCACCGAGCCGAACGAGTGGACGGTCGCTGCCGTGGATCCGCATCGAGTAGTTCGCGGGCGGCCGGTGCGGCGCATGCAAAGTCGTCACCATCGGCGGCACCATGCGGGTGCATTCTGGTCCGCGACGAACACT
>NZ_JARJBD010000277.1:0-1550 GCF_029269925.1 Rhodococcus sp. T2V | reverse complement strand
CGCTGGCTGTCAGCATGGTCGTGAGACACCTGGCAGTCAGCGTGGGGAGCGGAGTTCCCTGTGACCGACATCGACAGCTTTCCGATCGGGCGTGGTCCGACGGGTAGGCGTTCGTTTCCGATTGCATTCCGGATCGAGGTGCTGCGCCGGTGGGACGAGTGCACCGAGCATGGCGCCAAGACACGACTGCTGCGTGAGTTGAACCTGAGCAAGAACCACGTCACCGCGTGGCTTCGCGCGCGGGAGAGCGGACAATACACGCAGGCGATGGTCGCCGCGGCAGAGAAGTCGAGGAACTGGATGGACAGTCGGGATAGGGCCGAGCTGGCGCGGCTGCGCCGGGAGAACACGCGACTCAAGGCCCAGGTGGAACAGGCGGAGACCGCCCAGGAGATCCTGGGAAAAGCGTTCGAGCTCTTGCAGGGGATCACCAAGCGCTCGAACGAGGACCCGTCTGCGATCCCACCGGCGTTGATGAGCGCGAGCGAGTACGCGCAGTGGCTCGAGCAGGAGAAGCTGTCCTGATCGACACCGTCGGTGCGTTGCACCGGGACGCGGCGATGCCGGTCACGACGGCGTGTGCCCTGCTCGGTGTGCCGCGGTCGAGTTACTACCGGCGCACCCGCGGTTACCGGCACTACGTTCCGGTCACCGATCCGGTTCCGCACGTGCAGCGGCACCAGCCCGCCGCGTTGTCCGACGACGAGCGCGCTGGGATCATCGAGTTGATCCTGGCCGAGGAGAACACGGATCTGTCTGTGGTGCAGGTGTATTGGCGTTCTTTCGACGCTGGGCTCGTCGCGTGTTCGGAGTCGACGTTCTACCGGGTGGCGCGTGCGCAGAACTTGACCGGGGACCGTCGCCGCACCCGCCGGGCCACGGCCGCGGCCCGCCGGGCACCGGTCGCCCAGGCCGGTCGGGCCGGGCAGTTGTGGTCGTGGGACATCACGATGTTGCACGGTCCCCGCAAGCAGGACAGGTATCTGCTGTACCTGGTGATGGACGTGTTCTCGCGGTTCCCGGTGGCCTGGCGGATCGAGTACGCCGAGGTTCCCGAAATGGCGGTGCAGATGTTCGCCGAGGCGTTCGAGACGTTCGGGGTGCCCGAGGTGGTGCATGCCGACAATGGTCCGTCGATGCGCTCACATGCCCTGATCGCCGCCCTCGACGAGGCGGGCGCGTACCGGACCCACTCACGGCCGAGAGTCAGCGATGACAACCCGTTCTCCGAGTCGCTGTTCAAGACCGTCAAGTACGACTTGTCGTGCCCGCTGCGGTTCGACGACATCGACCACGCGCGGCGATGGACCGAGACGTTCATGACCCGCTACGCGCTCGAACACCGTCACAGTGCCCTGGGCCGGCACACCCCCGCGGCGGTGTTCCTCGGCCTCGACACCGAGGAACACCGCCGCCGACAGCACCGGCTGGACCAGATCTGGGCCGCACACCCCGAACGGTTCCGCCGCCGACCCCTGGCACCACACCCGCCACAACCGACAGGCATCAACATCAACCAGAACCTGTCTCAGACAGGTTGACAACTACCG
>NZ_JARJBD010000276.1:0-1584 GCF_029269925.1 Rhodococcus sp. T2V | reverse complement strand
CTTCGAGGGAGTGACCCACGTGAGCTTCAAGAGCCCGTTTCCGGACGTCGAGATCCCGAACCTCAGTGTCTACGATTTCCTGTTCGGTCACCTCGACCCGGCGGACGCGGAGCGGCCCGCCCTGATCGACGGCGCCTCGGGTGCGGTCACCAGCTACCGCACCCTGGTCGGGCAGATCGACGGGGTCGCCGGGGCGCTCGCGGCCCGCGGTCTGGCGGTCGGTGAGGTGGTGGCCCTGCACTCACCGAACGTGCCCGCGTTCGCCGCGGTGTTCCACGGCATCCTGCGCGCCGGCGGCGTCGCCACCACCATCAACGCCCTCTACACCGCCGAGGACATCGCCAAACAGCTCACCGACTCGCACGCGAGGTTCCTGTTCACCGTCTCCCCGCTGCTGCCGCAGGCGCGGGATGCGGCAGCGAGGGTCGGGATCCCGGCCGAGAATGTGATCGTCCTCGACGGCGCCGACGGGCACCCGTCGCTGGCGGATCTGCTCACCGAGGGGCATCCGGCGCCGGAGGTGTCGTTCGACCCGGCCACCCAGCTGGCGGTGCTGCCGTATTCGTCGGGGACCACCGGCCGGCCGAAGGGGGTGATGCTCACCCACCGCAACCTGGTCGCGAACGTGTGTCAGATCACCCCGCGGATGGGCATCGGCGCCGACGACCGGCTGTTGGCGGTGTTGCCGTTCTTCCACATCTACGGGATGACGGTGCTGCTCAACGCGGCCCTGTTCAACCGGGCGTCGTTGGTGACGATGCCGAAGTTCGACCTCGTCGAGTTCCTGTCGATCGTGTCCGGGCAGCGGTGCACGTATGTGTTCATCGCGCCGCCGGTCGCGGTGGCGTTGGCCAAGCACCCGTTGGTCGACGACTACGACCTGTCCTCGGTGCATTCGGTGTTCTCCGGTGCCGCCCCGCTGGATCAGGAGCTGGGTCGGGCCGTCGCGACCCGGCTCGGGTGCCGGGTCCGGCAGGGGTACGGGATGTCGGAGATGAGTCCGGTCTCGCACGCGATCCCGTTCGACCGCGACGACATCGCCCTCGACTCGGTCGGCCCGACGATCGCGAACATGGAATGCAAGCTGGTCGACCCCGCCACCGGGCGGGAGGTCGAGTACCCGGCCGAGGGGGTCAGCGCGCCGGGGGAGTTGTGGTGTGCGGGTCCGAACATCATGGCCGGGTACCTGGGCAACGAGGCGGCGACCGCGGAAACCCTGGACGCGGACGGGTTCCTGCACACCGGGGACATCGCGACCGTCGACGCCGACGGGGTGGTGACGATCGTGGACCGGATGAAGGAGTTGATCAAGTACAAGGGGTATCAGGTGCCGCCGGCGGAGTTGGAGGCGCTGCTGCTGACGCATCCGCAGATCGCCGACGCCGCCGTCATCGGGGTCCTCGACGACGAGGGTGAGGAGGTGCCGAAGGCGTTCGTCGTCGCTCAGCCCGGTGCCGAGGATCTGGATGAGGCCGCGGTGATCGCGTTCGTCGCCGACCGGGTCTCCCCGCACAAGAAGGTCCGCAGGGTCGAGTTCATCGACCTCGTCCCCAAGTCCGCCGCAGGCAAAATCCTCCGCAAGGA
>NZ_JARJBD010000275.1:0-1586 GCF_029269925.1 Rhodococcus sp. T2V | reverse complement strand
TGGCACGACAGGTTTCCCGACTGGAAAGCGGGCAGTGAGCGCAACGCAATTAATGTGAGTTAGCTCACTCATTAGGCACCCCAGGCTTTACACTTTATGCTTCCGGCTCGTATGTTGTGTGGAATTGTGAGCGGATAACAATTTCACACAGGAAACAGCTATGGCAACAGTTAACCAGCTGGTACGCAAACCACGTGCTCGCAAAGTTGCGAAAAGCAACGTGCCTGCGCTGGAAGCATGCCCGCAAAAACGTGGCGTATGTACTCGTGTATATACTACCACTCCTAAAAAACCGAACTCCGCGCTGCGTAAAGTATGCCGTGTTCGTCTGACTAACGGTTTCGAAGTGACTTCCTACATCGGTGGTGAAGGTCACAACCTGCAGGAGCACTCCGTGATCCTGATCCGTGGCGGTCGTGTTAAAGACCTCCCGGGTGTTCGTTACCACACCGTACGTGGTGCGCTTGACTGCTCCGGCGTTAAAGACCGTAAGCAGGCTCGTTCCAAGTATGGCGTCTAGACAGAGAGTTGCAGCAAGCGGTCCACGCTGGTTTGCCCCAGCAGGCGAAAATCCTGTTTGATGGTGGTTAACGGCGGGATATAACATGAGCTGTCTTCGGTATCGTCGTATCCCACTACCGAGATGTCCGCACCAACGCGCAGCCCGGACTCGGTAATGGCGCGCATTGCGCCCAGCGCCATCTGATCGTTGGCAACCAGCATCGCAGTGGGAACGATGCCCTCATTCAGCATTTGCATGGTTTGTTGAAAACCGGACATGGCACTCCAGTCGCCTTCCCGTTCCGCTATCGGCTGAATTTGATTGCGAGTGAGATATTTATGCCAGCCAGCCAGACGCAGACGCGCCGAGACAGAACTTAATGGGCCCGCTAACAGCGCGATTTGCTGGTGACCCAATGCGACCAGATGCTCCACGCCCAGTCGCGTACCGTCTTCATGGGAGAAAATAATACTGTTGATGGGTGTCTGGTCAGAGACATCAAGAAATAACGCCGGAACATTAGTGCAGGCAGCTTCCACAGCAATGGCATCCTGGTCATCCAGCGGATAGTTAATGATCAGCCCACTGACGCGTTGCGCGAGAAGATTGTGCACCGCCGCTTTACAGGCTTCGACGCCGCTTCGTTCTACCATCGACACCACCACGCTGGCACCCAGTTGATCGGCGCGAGATTTAATCGCCGCGACAATTTGCGACGGCGCGTGCAGGGCCAGACTGGAGGTGGCAACGCCAATCAGCAACGACTGTTTGCCCGCCAGTTGTTGTGCCACGCGGTTGGGAATGTAATTCAGCTCCGCCATCGCCGCTTCCACTTTTTCCCGCGTTTTCGCAGAAACGTGGCTGGCCTGGTTCACCACGCGGGAAACGGTCTGATAAGAGACACCGGCATACTCTGCGACATCGTATAACGTTACTGGTTTCACATTCACCACCCTGAATTGACTCTCTTCCGGGCGCTATCATGCCATACCGCGAAAGGTTTTGCGCCATTCGATGGTGTCCGGGATCTCGACGCTCTCCCTTATGCGACTCCTGCATTAGGAAGCAGCCCAGTAGTAGGTTG
>NZ_JARJBD010000274.1:0-1595 GCF_029269925.1 Rhodococcus sp. T2V | reverse complement strand
GACCGGCGGGGTGAAGGACCTGGGCAATGGTCCGATGCGCCGGAGAAGGGCACGCACCCTCGCGACTGCCTCCTTCACACCCGCCGGGGCACCGATCACATCGTCGACGCCGGACTCGAAATAGGCGCAGGTGTGCTTGTCGTCGCGGGGGTTGAACTGTCCCATCACCACGATCCCCGGGACGGACTGGGCGGCTCTCAATGCCCGGACTATGCGGAGTCCGTCGACATCGGGTGCGCGTGCGTCGAGGATCACGACATCCGGCGAGTCGGCACCGAGTTGTATCGGCACGGCCTGACCGGTGGTCACCCTCAGGCCCGCTGAGCGAAGCGGGCCTGTGAACTGTGATTCGACGTCGGGGCCGCCACGAGCACCGTTCCGGGAACGGGTGGGTGGTCGGCGGGTGACTTCATGCCAGGGCCTTTCCTCCTCAGCCGTGGGAGATGACAGTTGCCGGTGTCCTGATCCTGGGCGTGCGCGATGTCGGGTGTCCGGGACACAGCCGACCACACCGGTGTGAGTTTCGCAGTCCGGAGCGCCCGGACAATGCACTACTGGCCCAGCACTCCCCAACGTCACCCGAAGCGCAGAGCAGGGCCGCCGATCAGGCATGGTCCGGGCGGAGCAGCTTCGGGCTCGTCCGGTGCCGGTGGCACGGAGTTGGTCACCCCGAGCGGAGCTCGAAATTCGTCACCTGTGGGTGCGTACCGGCTCTGCGAATGGGTGAAGATCCCGTCGCATCGAGCAAGTTGGAGTCGACCACGACGATGTCGTGGAGATCGGAAGGACTCAAGCCGGGATTCGCGTCTTTTGCCAATCCAATCCACCACAGTAGCCACACCGGCAGTGACACGCATCACACCGATCTGGGGTTGGTCGGTGTAACGCTTCCGGCCCTCCCCGACACCGTTCGAGTAGCCGCAGACGCTGGGCCCGCGGCACCCGAATGAGGACCACCGATCACCATGAGCACCACACAGCTTCACCCGATCACCCGCACCGCCACCAGCACCTCCTCCTGGAAGCGCCTGGCCGCCGTCGCCGCCGCGACCGTCGCACTCGCCCTGGTCCCGGTCGCCGCCGCCAACGCCACCACCACCCCGGCCCCCGCACAGCCGACCGCCGCGCAGCCCGTCGCCGCCGCTGTCACCCACGACAGCCCGTTCGACCGCGACAACGACATGGCGCAGCAACGCCAGCACGACCGCCAACGGGACCAGCGGCAGGACCGGCGCGCCGAAACGATCGTGCTCGACCAGATCCTGGCCGGCTGGAACAGCAGCACCCAGATGTAGCGCAACCGCCCGTCACTACCCCCGGGGTACCGAGCGGCGAATAGCGCCTCCGCACCACCACGGCCCCATATCCGACGTCACCCGTTTCCCCGCACCCCGCGAGAAGGCAACCATGAGCACCACCGACACCCGCACCACCGAGACGGTCACCACCACGGCCACAACATTCGGCAGCACCGCCGACCTGACCGGTGCGCTGATCCGCGCGGCGATCGCCCACGGCGAACACGAGAAGCGCACCGGCGCAGCGGATCCGAACTGGCCCGACTGGTACGCCGCCTACATGGTCGCCGAACAGGC
>NZ_JARJBD010000273.1:0-1613 GCF_029269925.1 Rhodococcus sp. T2V | reverse complement strand
TACGACACCGACGTGATCGTCGTCGGCGGTGGATTCGCCGGAATCACCGCCGCCCGGGAACTGACCCGACAGGGCGTGCGGACCGTCGTCCTCGAAGCCCGCGACCGCCTCGGGGGGCGCACCTGGACCCGCGACACGGCCCTCGGCCGGGAGCTGGACATGGGCGGCACCTGGGTGCACTGGATCCAGCCGCACGTGTGGGCCGAGATCAGCCGCTACAACCTGGACCTGGTCGCCAGCCCCGAACTCGACACCGCCTACTGGCGGGTCGGCGACGAGGTCCGCACCGGGACCGCCGACACCATGCTCGATCTACTCGACGCGTCGATGACCGAGGTCCTCGCCGAGTCCCGCCGGATACTGCCCCAGCCGTACGACTACTTTCCGCTGTCCGAGGAGATGAAGACCCTCGACCAGGTCAGCGTGGCCGACAAGATCGCCGGGCTCGACCTCGACCCGCAGCAACGCGCCCTCCTCGACGGCATGTGGGCACTGAA
Organism: Rhodococcus sp. T2V; assembly: GCF_029269925.1. Taxonomy (NCBI): domain Bacteria; kingdom Bacillati; phylum Actinomycetota; class Actinomycetes; order Mycobacteriales; family Nocardiaceae; genus Rhodococcus; species Rhodococcus sp. T2V. The sequence goes on along the minus strand of NZ_JARJBD010000273.1, from coordinate 1,116 downwards.
CTTCAGCGGCGATCCCGCCCGCAGCGGCTACACCCAGGCCCTGCGCTGGTGTGCCCTCTCCGGCGGCGACTGGAAACTGATGTTCGAGGCGTGCGCCACCTACAAGTTCGCCCGCGGAACCAAGTCGCTTCTCGACGCGATCGCCGCGGACGCGGCCGGCGCCGACATCCGCCTGAACACCACCGTCACCAGCATCGACGAAACGGCCGACGGGATCACCGTCACCTGCGGCGACGGAACCAGCCTGCGCGGCAGGAGGGTCGTGATCACCGTGCCGCTCAACATTCTGGGCAGCATCGCCGTCACCCCCGGCCTCGGTCACGGCCTCGACGCGGTCGCCTCCGAGGGGCAGGCATCGAGCGGAGTGAAGGTCTGGATCCGCGTCAAGGGCGACATCGGGAAGTTCGCCGCCCTCGCCGACAGCGACGCCGTACTGAACTTCGCACAGTACGAGTACCCGGTGGACGGAGACAGCGTGATCGTGGCCTTCGGACCCCGGTCCGGACTCATCGACCTCACCGACGCCCGCGCCGTGGAAGCCGAACTACGCAAGTGGCGCCCCGACCTCGAGGTCGTCGCCGTCGACGCCCACGACTGGACCGCGGACCCGCTGTCGGGCGAAACGTGGCCGATGCTGGCCCCGCATCAACTCGACGCCGTCGCCCACGCCGCCCGCGACACCACCCGCCGAATCCGACTCGCCGGCAGCGACTACGCCCGCGGCTGGGCCGGATTCATCGACGGCGCCATCGAATCCGGGCTGCAGACCGCCCGGCACCTCGTCACCGAACTCGAAAGCGAGAACTGACCATGAGCTACTGCGTCGAACTTGTTCGATTCACCGTCGCCGACGCCGATGTCGACACCTTTCTCGAACGCCGACAGGAGGCGATCCAGGAGGTCAAGGCAGCCCACCCCGCGCTGTGGTCGGTGCCGCTGTGCTCGCGGAGGGCGGACGGGACGTGGATCGACGTCTGGATCTACGAAACCGAGGACGCCGCCGACGCCGCCAACGCCGACGTGGAGAACCTGCCGAAGTTCCTGGCCATGGCGGCACTGATCGACAACGTCGAGATCGAGGCCACCGAGATGCCCACCGGCGCCGTCAGCCCGATC
>NZ_JARJBD010000272.1:0-1646 GCF_029269925.1 Rhodococcus sp. T2V | reverse complement strand
ATTTCCGAGAGAACGAACGTATGCCACTTCCAATACAGTGGCAGATCGGGCGGGCCGTGCCACTACCCGGGATCACCGGCCGAATCCGCGACCCGGAGGCCGATTTTCTGCCCGCACCGGTCACCCGGAAGTTTGTCAAACACGCCGTCGACTACGAACCCAGCCCCACCGAACAGCATGTGCTCGACGAGCACCGGTCACGGCAACCGGCCACGGCAGGGCCAGCGGCGAAGTACCAACTCGAATCGCTCCGCCCCGACAGAACCAGCGCTGTCCGGCGCAGCGACGTAGTCGTCTTCGTCTCTGCCGACGACTGTGGATTTACCCACCGGCCGTCGTGGTGTCCGACCCCATGAAGATCCCGCGATCGGGCGGAGCAGTGCTGTAATTCCTACGCATCCGCGCCGACCTGCCACCGCTCCCCCTCTCCGACGCCGCGGCGGCACTCGTCGACCTCGGGCATCCTGGCCCGCGACTGAACACCGACCACTATGTCCGCTCCCCCACCCTCCGCGCGGCACTACTCTGATGTGAACGCCTTCCAACGCTCGCAGAAGGTCTCGATCACCGGGATCTTCACCCTCTGGTAACGCCATCTACCTGGCGCCGCGCGCGTAGCCCGCTCTTGTCGCGGTCGTCTCCCTGACCGCGACACATGTCTGTTGAGTTCTGACCGGGGGCGAGCACTTGACGGGGCTGTCAGAGCCGCGGCCGACGATGGATCTGCCGTCGGGCGAGAATCCAGAACCGTTGCGGGGTAACCGAACCCAACGCCCGTCCGTCAGCACTTGGCCCCGGTCGCTCAACCGTGCGGGTCTATCCCACCTTGCGTCGCGGCCATTTCGACGTACGAGTCAAACAGGTCCGGCCACCCGTCTCCCCGTGCCAACGCCGCGGGGTCCAGCCGTCCACGAATCACAGAGAGCCGCACTCCGAGGTGCTCGACACCGGCCACCGCGAGCCACCCTGCACACGCTTCATCCTCGCCCTCCGCCGATTTGTGGCACGCGAACATCGCAGCATCGACTGCCGCCTCATGACCGGGGCGTCCTGATGTGGAGGCCAGCGCATCGAATCGCTCCCGACCGAACATCCCGGGGGCGACATCCCGGCGCCACGGGCACTCCGCACAGGGGTACTGTCGGTGCGGCAACGCCGAAGGCCGCTCGCAAGAAGCAGCGGTCGGCGCCGGTGATGTCTTCTCGGTGGGGATCATGCAGGTCATTCTCGCGGATCGACCCGCCGCGGTGTGGGCAGAGCTCCTAACCGATTTCGAAGGTGCTGCGGTCCTGCCGCCTTCGCGGACCTCGGGCGTAATACATCGGCTGTCGCGGCTTCACAGATGCCGACGACTTCGCCGGGTGGATCGGCCATACTCCACGGGCCATCGGTGACGGGGCCTGAATTCTGCTGCACTCTCGCCGACAGATCCGGGTCTCGGTCAATGGACCGGGGCCATCCGCTGAATGAATGCCTTCCTTTGATGGTGCAGGAAGTCTGCGGACGTAGTGCCGCAATCGCTCTGCAGGTCGTCGTTCTGTGCAAATACCCGGTGGATCAGGTTGATGTTCGTGCGACCACGGGTTAGCCCCAATACCGTTCAGTTAGTGAACAAGGATGTCGCATTTCGGCGGCTGGGTGGGTTG
>NZ_JARJBD010000271.1:0-1680 GCF_029269925.1 Rhodococcus sp. T2V | reverse complement strand
CTTAGCCTGAATCCGTGGACGGCCTTGATGGCGGACCGGCGTGTGAGATGAGGAAAGTGCCCTGTGACCTGGGATAATCGGGAGTGTCTACGTCCTGACCGTCCACCACACCACGAGGCACTTTCGGTTGAAATCATCGCACACCTTCCGCACAGACTCCGCGATCTTCGACGAGACGAACCTCGTGTCGTCCGCGGGCCTGATCCCGGTCCTGGAACTGGCCGAACACGCAGGACTGTCGGAACTGATCGACACCCACCTCGACATCGACAGCGCCCGAGTCAAATCGGGCGCCGCCAACCCGGTCGGCAAACTCACCTCGATCATCGCCGGTATGTGCACCGGCGCGGACTACATCGACGACATGAACCTGCTCCGGTCCGGCGGGATGCCGACCATGTACGACCAGGTCTACGCCCCCTCAACCCTGGGAATTTTCCTGCGCGAGTTCACCTACGGACACAGCCTCCAGATCGGAGCCGTGCTGCGCCAACACCTGATCGCACTGACCGCCGACACCCCGCTGCTGCCGGGCATCGAAGAGCGGGCGTTCCTCGACATCGATTCGCTGCTACGCCCGGTCTACGGACACCAGAAACAAGGAGCGTCCTACGGACACGCCAAAATCTCCGGCCGCACCGTGCTACGCAAAGGATTGAACCCCCTGGTCACCACGCTGTCGACCCCGCACGCCGCCCCGGTAATCGCCGAGATGCGGCTGCGGGCCGGCAAGACCGGCTCCGGGCGCGGCGCTGCCTCCCAGCTCCGCTCGGCGATCACCACCGCCCGATCCTGCGGGGCGACGGGCAAGATCATGGTCCGCGGCGATTCGGCGTTCGGCAACAAAGCCGTCATCGCCGCCGCGATCCGGTCCGGCATCGAGTTCTCGCTGGCCATGACCCGCAATCCCCGGATCACCCGGGCCATCGACAGCATCGACGAGCAAGCCTGGACGCCCGTGCACTATCCCGGCGCGGTCACCGACCCCGATACCGGGCAGTTGATCTCCGACGCCGAGGTCGCCGAAACCTCGTACACCGCGTTCTCCGGCCGCCACCGGGTCACCGCCCGCCTGATCGTGCGCCGCGTCAAGGACGCCAACTACCCCGACGCGTTGTTTCCGGTGTGGCGATACCACCCGTTTTTCACCAACTCCGACCTGCCGACCGCCGAGGCAGATGTCACCCACCGCAAGCACGCGATCGTGGAAACGGTGTTCGCGGATCTGATCGACGGGCCACTGGCGCACATTCCGTCCGGCCGATTTGCGGCGAACTGCGTCTGGGTGCTCTGTGCGGCGATCTCACACAATCTGCTCCGGGCTGCGGGCACCGTCGTCGGCGGTACTCATGCCGTCGCCCGTGGTGCCACGCTGCGCCGGAACTTGGTCAACACTCCGGCCCGATTCGCGCGCCCCGCCGGCAGACCCGTGCTGCATCTGCCCGCCCATTGGCCGTGGCAGAAGCAGTGGAACACCCTGTGGTCCAAAGTGATCGGCACAGCACTCGGGACAACTCAACTGGTCTGACCTATCCCTTCCGCCGCCCAGGCCGACCTCGAGGACACCGACAACGTGGATCAGCTGACACCCGGTCAGCGGAACACGCACGCCCAACGACAGTCCGAGGACCCGAAATCATCACGAACCCCTTCGCGATCACTGATCCACGGATTCAGGCT
>NZ_JARJBD010000270.1:0-1739 GCF_029269925.1 Rhodococcus sp. T2V | reverse complement strand
CCCGAGCCGATCGTCATCGGCGCGAGGGCCGCCACCGACGGCGACACGTCCGCCGAGTCGCCGACTGTGGACGCCGCGCCCACCGGCGATGACGACTTCTCGGACGTCATTCCGGCCTCCGCAGTCGAACTTCTACCCAACAGAAATGTTGGGTAGAGTGGGGGTATGGCGAGGGTGAAGGCACGAGACGAAGCGGGAAAGGCGGCTGCGGCGAAGAAGGCCGTGGGGCGTGCGGCGCGGGCGAGTGGTCACGGCGGCCGGTCGCCGCGGGTGGCCGCCGATGACCCGTTGTCGGCCGAGCGGGTGCGGTATCTGACCGGCGCGTTCGGGGGAACGCGGCTGGCGGCGATCGTCGGGGTGAACCGGTCGCAGCCGTCGCGGTGGATCAAGGGTGTGGAGCGGCCGGGCCCGGGGGCGGCACCACTGTTGATCGACCTCGAGCATGTGCTGGCGCGGGCCCGCCTGGTGTGGGGGGAGACGGCCGCGCACACCTGGCTCGAGAGCGCGAACGCGTATCTCGAGGGGGCGCGTCCGCTCGACGTGCTGCAACTGTCCGGTCCTGCTCCGGTGCTCGACGCGTTGGATGCGCAGGCGTGGGGCGGGGCCGCCTGAGTGCTGGTCTACCGCGTCTTTCCGTACCTGTCCGCGGCGGCGCCGGGACAGCCGGGGCACCCGTTGTACGAGCACAGGCCGCAGCGCGGCGGCCGGATCGATCACCCGGATTACCACGTCTGGTACCTCTCCCGGTTGGCCGAGGCGGCGTGCGGGGAGAGTTTCGGGAACCTCGCCCGCTGGGAGGCGTCGATGTTGGAGTTCCCGCTGCTGCCGGGGTCGCGGCGCGCGCTGGGGGTGTTCGAGTTGCCCGATGACCTGCGGGTGCTCGACCTGGACGATCCGGCCCAGTTGGTGCGGTTGGGGTTGCGTCCGACTCAGGTGGTGGCCCGGAATCTGACGGTGACCCAGGGGTGGGGGCATCGGATCTGGTCGGAGACCGAACCGCATACGGGGGATCGGGCGTGGCAGGCGGTCTCGTGGTGGTCGTATCACCGCCCGCAGTGGTCGGTGCTGGCCTCCTGGCTGCGCCCAGAGTTGGTGCGGGTGGAAACCCTGGCTCTGGATCATCCGGCGACCCTCGACGCGGCGAAGGCACTCCAGCGCATCGTGATGTGATTGCTTACGTTCGCCGACATGACTTCTCGGGTTGCTCTTCCCCCGTCGCCAACCTGGCTGTCGGGGCGAGGGCGTTGGTGCACGCCGTTCAGGGGGGTCGGATAGTGCGGTCCGCAGGCTGGGGGAGGCGATGCGGGGTTGGTGTGCGGTTGGGGACCAGGTGCCGAGATCGGCGAGGCGGGTCTCGGCGTCTGGTGCAGCGATGGCGTCGAGGTCGATGTGGGTACGCGACCCGGTGTGATGATCCCGGCGGGTGCTGTGCTCGGTGCGGCCCGGCCGCTATCGGACTGGGTGAGTTCTGACGGTTCTGTCTCTGAGATTCGTCAATGACGTTGCCAGACTTATTTTTACGAATCGGGGTGGGTGCTGGTTCGTCGGGGTGGCGAACTCGGCTCCGTTGTACTCGGGCAGGGCCTTCGTATGGTTTCGGCGCAGGAGGGTCGGCTCCTGAGGGCGAGCGACTGCCGAGACGCAGTGCCGTCCTCGGGTGAGGGAGGTGCGTGGGTTCCGGCTCGGGGGGTGTCCCTATGGTTCCCGTCAAGCCGCCGAGGGGAGCGGTGCCCGGTAGA
>NZ_JARJBD010000027.1:0-118492 GCF_029269925.1 Rhodococcus sp. T2V | reverse complement strand
ACTCGTCCAGGTTGGAGGCGAAGATGGCGAGGAATTTGGCGCGCTCGAGCAGCGGCAGCGAGGTGTCCTCGGCGAGGGCGAGCACCCGGGCGTTGAAATCGAGCCAGCTGAGTTCACGGTTGAGGTAACGGTCTTCGGGGAGCCCGTCCGTCAGCGCGCTCGTGAGGGCACTCGTCGCAGCGGGGGGAGCCATCGGAACGTTCGTGGGGCTGGCCGTCACGATGCCGTCGCGGGTTCCGTTCTTTCCGTCGACGTCGGTCGGGTGATCGAGTGCTTCTCGGTTGCTCACTCCACGATCATCCCTCGAGAATTCGGCGGCGGACAATCGATGGGGCAAATTCACACGGCGTGCGCGGGCTACTCGTTTCCGCAGCGCGAGGGCGCGGTGTGTTCGAGGGCGTCGAGTGCGGCTCGCGTCGCAGGTCCGACGCCGAGAGCCTGCGCGGCATCGAGATCGTCGGCGGTGTCGACGTCGGTCCGCAGCCCCGGCCAGTGGCCGTCGAGGGGGCGCGCCCCGGAGTCGAGATGCCGCTTCGCCGATCCCGGTCCGAACCGGGGATCGAGGGGAATCGTCGGGTCGCAGGAGAACAGTGCGGCCGTTCCGGTGCCGTGATGATCGACGACCACCGACCTGCCGCCGGTTCTCGCCGCGGCGAGTGCTTCGCCGAATTCGCCTCCGCGCAGTGACGGAAGGTCTGCCTGCAGCGCGACGACGTCGACTCCGCTTTCGTTGCGACGGACGTGCTCGGCCGCGGCGGCCAGGGCCGCGTTGAGTCCGTGCTCGGTGCCGCCCTCGTCCGGCAGATTTTCGGCGGCGACGGGGGTGGGGTCGGCGTAGACGTTCGCGCCGACGCTGCGGGCGAGCCGGGCCACCGCGGGATCCGGCGTGACCACGGTGACGCCGACGACCGTGGCGACGTCGCTCACGACGGCCAGGGTGTCGCGCAGCATCGACAGCACCAGCCCGGTGCGGTCATCCGTGTCGAAGACACCCGACAGTCGCGTCTTGGCCGCGTGGAGTTCCTTCACCGCGACGAGTACGTGCGCGCGCGGCGCCACGGATCGGGTCGCTGTGCTCATGCGGATATCTTGCCAGCCCGCGCGGGGTGGTGCGCCGGACGCCCGGTCGCGGCTGAGCAGCGGACGAGTTCGATAGCGGAGCGGCGCCCGACCTCGGCATCGGCAATACTGTGGGCGACGAATCGGGTAACGAACGACGAGGGGGCTGTGTGAGCAAGGCTGCGGTACTGGGAGCGGGTTCATGGGGGACTGCATTTGCGAAGGTCCTGGCCGACGCGGGGACCGATGTCACCATGTGGGCGCGACGCGCTGAGGTCGCCGAATCGATCGTGTCGCGGCACGAGAACGAGGACTACCTGCCGGGCATCGCCCTGCCTCCGTCGTTGACCGCCACCGACGACGCGCGGGCCGCGCTCGACGGCGCCGACATCGTCGTCCTCGCGGTGCCGTCGCAGTCCCTGCGCGACAACTTGCAGGTCTGGAGTCCGATGATCCCCGCGAACGCGACCATGCTGAGTCTCGCCAAGGGCATCGAGACCGGCACCCTCATGCGGATGAGTCAGGTGATCATTCAGGTCACCGGCGCGGATCCGGGGCGCGTCGCCGTGCTGTCCGGGCCCAATCTGGCCCGGGAGATCGCGATCGGCCAGCCGGCGGCCACGGTCGTCGCGTGCACGGATTCGACGCGGGCGCTCGAATTGCAGAAGGCCTCGGCCACCGGATACTTCCGGCCGTACACGAATTCGGACGTCATCGGCTGCGAGATCGGCGGCGCCTGCAAGAACGTCATCGCCCTCGCCTGCGGTATGGCGTCGGGAATCGGTTTGGGAGAGAACACGATTGCGAGCATCATCACCCGTGGTCTCGCCGAGATCACCCGGCTCGGAGTTGCGCTCGGCGCGAAACCCGCCACCCTCGCGGGTCTCGCCGGGGTGGGCGATCTGGTCGCCACGTGCACGTCGCCCCTGTCCCGGAATCGGTCGTTCGGGGAGCGTCTCGGTCAGGGCGGATCGATCGAGAGCGCTCAGGCGGCCACCCACGGTCAGGTCGCCGAGGGCGTCAAATCGTGCTCGTCGGTGCGTGCCCTGGCCGCCAGTTACGACGTCGAGATGCCGCTGACCGATGCCGTGCATCGAGTGTGCCACGAGGGTCTCGTGGTGCAGGACGCGATTGGTCAGTTGCTCGGCCGCCGTACGAAGCCGGAGTGACACACGTGAGTGGTGATTCGACGCGCTGCGTCAAAGCTGTTGCAGCAGAAAAGATTCCTGGTTCGCCGATGCAGAGGGGTCCGGTCTTCGCGGCGCCTTACCAGCTGAGCGCGGACGAGGGGAGTGAATCCGACACCTACGCACGGGCCTCCAACCCGGGCTGGCGCGACCTCGAGTCGGCACTGGCGGCGCTCGAGGGCGCCGCGGGCGCGCTCGTCGTCGGCTCCGGGATGTCGGCGATCACCGTCGTGCTGCGGAGTCTGCTCACCGCGGGCGATACCGTCGTCGTGCCGTCCGACGGCTACTACCAGGTCCGCGCGTACGCGCGGGAGCGTCTGGAGCCGATGGGCATCACCGTGCACGAACTGCGGACCGCCGACATGGCCGGCGAGGCGGCCGCCGCGCTGCTGGCCTCCGCCGAGGGGACGACGGTTGTGGTGGCCGAGACCCCGGCCAACCCGTCCCTGGACGTGGTGGATCTGCGGGCCGTGTCCGAGCAGTGCGCGAACGCGGGCGCCGTTCTCGTGGTGGACAACACGACCGCCACCCCGCTCGGCCAGCAACCACTCGAGCTGGGTGCAGACGTGGTCGTCGCCAGCGGCACAAAGACTTTGAGCGGTCACAGCGACCTGCTCATGGGGTACATCGCCGCGTCCGACGCCGACTTCCTGGCCGGCATGGAACGGGAGAGGGCGCTGTCGGGCACGGTGCTGGGCCCCTTCGAGACGTGGCTCGCCCACCGGAGCCTCGGAACGGCGGGGCTGCGATTCGAGCGGCAATGCGCCAACGCCCTGGCGCTCGCGACCCTGCTGGAGACGCACCCGGCGGCCCACCACGTCCGGTACCCGGGGTTGCCCGGTGACCCCGCGCATGCCGTCGCCGCTGCGCAGATGCGCCGGTTCGGCGGGCTGGTGACGTTCGAGGTGGACTCCGCCGAACAGTTCCACCGGCTGGTGGCCGGCAGCGACCTCCTCGTGCCGGCGACGAGTTTCGGCGGTATCCACACCAGCGCCGACCGCCGGGCCCGATGGGGCGACCCCGTGCCCGACGGGTTCGTGCGGCTCTCGTGCGGAATCGAGGACACCGACGACCTCGTCGCCGATGTCGAGAGTGCACTGTCCACATTGTGACGTGCGTGCCGCCCGTCGTGTCCTGAGGTCGGCGAAGAAAACGTGAGGAGAGGTGGGTGCGGTGAGTGGGTCACGGCGACGGTACGGTTTGTGTCGTGAGTAAACCGCGTACCCGGGTAGCCGTCATCTTCGGTGGCCGCAGCAACGAGCATTCCGTGTCCTGTGTGTCGGCCGGAAGCGTCCTGAAGAATCTCGACCCGGAACGGTACGAGGTGGTGCCGATCGGCATCACCACCGAGGGTTCATGGGTTCTCGGCTCCACCGACCCCGAGACGCTGTCCATCCGCGGCCGGGCGCTGCCCAGCGTCGATGCCGACGGATCCGCACTGGCGCTCACCGCCGACCCGACGCGATCCGGCGACCTCGTTGCCCTCGACGACGGCGAAGCGGGCAAGATCCTGGCGTCCGTCGACGTCGTCTTCCCGGTCCTGCACGGCGCCTACGGCGAGGACGGCACCATCCAGGGCCTGCTCGAACTCGCCGGAGTCCCGTACGTCGGTCCCGGCGTGCTCGCGAGCGCGGCAGGCATGGACAAGGAATTCACGAAGAAGCTGCTCGCCGCGGAAGGCCTGCCGATCGGGTTCCAGGTCGTCCTGCGCCCCGGCACCGCGACACTGACCGACGAACAGAAGTCGCGCCTCCACCTCCCGGTGTTCGTGAAACCGGCCCGCGGCGGGTCGTCCATCGGCATCACCCGGGTGGCCGAGTGGGCCGCACTCGACGACGCCATCGCCCATGCCCGACGGCACGATCCCAAGGTGATCGTCGAATCGGGGATCGCCGGCCGCGAGGTCGAGTGCGGAGTCCTCGAGTTCCCGGACGGCGAGGTGCGGGCCAGCGTCATCGCCGAGATCCGGATGCCGGAAGGCGCCGACGACGACGAGGCGTTCTACGACTTCGACAGCAAATACCTCGACGACGTGTGCGAGTTCGACGTGCCCGCGAAACTCGAGGACTCGGTCAGCGACGAGATCCGCGAACTCGCGGTGCGCGCATTCTCCGCGCTCGACTGCCAGGGACTCGCACGCGTCGACTTCTTCGTCACCGAGGACGGCCCGGTGATCAACGAGATCAACACGATGCCGGGATTCACGTCCATCTCGATGTACCCGCGCATGTGGGACGCGGTGGGCGTCGACTACGGCACCCTCGTCTCGACGCTGGTCGACACCGCCCTCGCGCGCGGCACCGGACTTCGGTAGCGAAACGGCGGTCCCGCGGTCAGGGATTCGCGACCGGCGCCGGATCGAGGGGCTTCTGCGGCAGTGCCTGCGACACCGCGCCGGAGATGTCCTGGAGCGGCGTCGGGCCCACACCGGTGGGAACGGTGAGTCCGACGTACACGCCGCGGTCGACGGCGAAATAGCTGCTCGCGTCGATTCCGGCGCTCGCACCGGAGATCTCGAACCACTGCACCCCGTCGATCACCTGAAGCGCGGACGCCTGATCGAATTCCGCGGGACGGTCCAGGCCGCACCGCAGCACGAGGGGTTCGCCCTCGGCCGGCTGCCACGCGGCGGTCGCCTCGGGTGCGGGTTCGGTGAGTTCCGCCCGGGTGTAGTCGCCGAGCGCGTCGGGGAGGCCCGCCATCAGGGCGGCGCACTCCGCGGAGGCGGACGCCGGCGCCGGCACCGGCCCCAGCGACACGGGTTCCTTGGCAGGGTTCCGGCCGGCGAAGACCGCGGCGACGACGATGCCGATGATCAGGGCGACGGGCAGTGCCACGGCCGTCGCGATGAGCGCCGGATTCCGTCGCTCCGCGAGGGCCGGGCCGGGAGTGCCGTCGGATGCATTCTGTTCGGGTTCGAGATCGGACATGCTCAGTTCTTGTTCGCAGACTTTTCGGGGACGTCGCAGGTGAGGGTGCGGGTGATGCCGGCGACCTGACGGATCTCCTTGACGACGGGGGCGACGTCGTCGGCGGACACCCGCACGATGACGTCGTACGGTCCGACCACGTCCTCGGCGGTCCGCACTCCGGTGATCTTCGCGATCTCGGTCGCGATCGCCGCAGCCTTGCCGACTTCGGTCTGGATCAGGATGAACGCTTGCACTCTCGCTCCGGCCCTTCCCTGCTCCGCCCCGCAGGTATCTCGGTAGAGTCGCGGGTGCTTCGGCGCGCTGATCGGTCACGTGCCGAGTAGTCCCGGCAACAGCTTGAAGGTACCGCAGTCGCACATTCCGTCGACCGGACCCACGGCCGTCGCGCGGGTCACCCGACACTACGGCGCGCCTGGAGGCACACCATCACACCGACGGATTCCCCGGACCCGACTCCGCCCCGTACCGTCGCCGACGTCGGCGAATTCGCCGTCATCGGTCGCGCGGTGCAGGGCCGGGTGCAGCCCCCGACCACCCTGATCGGCCCGGGAGACGACGCCGCTCTCGTCCGGGCGGCCGACGGTCGGGTGGCGGTGTCCGCCGACATGCTGGTGCAGGACAGGCATTTTCGCCTCGACTGGTCTTCGCCGCGAGACATCGGTCGCAAGGCGGTGGCCCAGAACGCCGCCGACGTCGCGGCGATGGGTGCGCGACCGACAGCTTTCCTGGTGTCCCTCGGCCTGCCGCCGGACACGCCGATCGACGTGGCGGACGGCATCTCCGCGGCGATCGGGGAGAGCGCCGAGGAACTCGGAGCCGGCGTGGTGGGCGGGGATCTCGTGCAGGCCGCCCAGGTCGTGATTTCCGTCACCGTCCTCGGCGATCTCGGCGGCAGGAGCCCGATCCGGCGGTCGGGCGCGCGGCCGGGTGACGTGGTCGCGGTGGCCGGGGAACTCGGCCGATCGGCGGCCGGTCTCGCGTTGCTGCTCGGCGGATCCACGGATTTCCCGGATCTTCTCGCCGCGCACCGCGTCCCCACCCCGCCGTATGCCGCGGCGTGGGCCGCCGCGGACGGCGGTGTTCACGCGATGACCGACGTCTCCGACGGGCTCCTCGCCGATCTCGGCCACATCTGCGAACAGTCCGGAGTCGGGATGTCGCTCAGCCGATCCGACGTGACCGTGCCGCCCGAACTGGTGTCGGCGGCGAAGGCCCTCGGCGCCGACCACTGGGAATGGGTGCTCACCGGGGGAGAGGACCACGGTTTCACCGCCACCTTCCCCGGCGACGTCCCGCTCCCGGCGGGGTGGACCCGGATCGGCGTCGTCCACGACGGGTCCGGCATCTCGGTCGACGGCGAGACCTGGCCGGGGGCCGGCGGCTGGCAGAGTTTCGCGGTATAGGTTGCACGCATGGCTATCTACGCGCTCGGGGACCGCGAACCCGACATCCATCCGGACGCCTACGTCCACCCCGACGCCGTGGTGATCGGAAACGTGACCCTGGCGGCGGGAACCTCGGTGTGGCCGCAGGCCGTGCTCCGCGCCGACTACGGCACCATCACCGTCGGCGCCGACACCAACATCCAGGACGGCACCGTGATCCACTGCACGGTGTTCGATCCCACCGTCATCGGCTCGGGTTGCGTGGTCGGCCACGCGGCGCACATCGAGGGGTCGACGATCGGCGACCACTGCCTGATCGCGTCCGGTTCGATCGTGCTCAACGGTTCGGTCATCGGCGCAGGGGCGATCGTCGGGGCCGGCGCCGTCGTCCCGTTCAAGTTCGAGGTTCCGCCGCGGACCATGGCGCTCGGTGTCCCCGCGAAGATCCGGCAGGGCTACGAGGTCCCCGAGGGGCACCTCGACAGGAACGTGAAGATGTATGCCGCGAACGCGGCCTACTACCGCGAGTCGCTGCGCAGGCTCGACTGATGGCGGCGCCGCTGTCGGACCTCGTCGAGGCCGGATGGGCCGAGGCGCTCGAACCGGTGTCCGGACGGATCACGGAGATGGGCGCGTTTCTGCGCGCGGAGATCGCCGACGGTCGTGAGTACCTCCCCGCCGGGGAGAACGTCCTGAGGGCGTTCACCCACCCGTTCTCCGCGGTCAAGGTCCTGATCGTGGGCCAGGACCCGTATCCCACGCCCGGTCACGCGGTCGGTCTCAGCTTCTCGGTGGCTCCGGAGGTGAAACCGGTGCCGCGCAGTCTCGGCAACATCTTCACCGAGTACAGCAAGGACCTCGGCTACCAGACGCCGACCACCGGCGACCTCACCCCGTGGTCCCGTCAGGGCGTGCTCCTGCTGAACAGGGTTCTCACCGTGCAGCCCGGACTCCCGGCCTCGCACCGGAAGAAGGGCTGGGAGGCGGTCACCGAACAGGCCATTCGCGCTCTCGTGGCGCGCCCCGAACCCCTCGTCGCGATTCTGTGGGGCCGGGACGCGTCCACCCTGAAACCGATGCTCGGCGACGTGCCGACGATCGAGTCGGCGCACCCCTCACCGTTGTCGGCGTCGCGCGGATTCTTCGGTTCGCGGCCGTTCAGCCGCGCGAACGAACTCCTCGACGGCCTGGGCGCGGAACCGGTGAACTGGCAGCTGCCGTAGGCGGCCGCCGGACGAGACCGTCAGTCCTGCGTTTCCTTCACCGGCGCGAAATCCGCACGCCTCTTCACTTCACCGATGCGAAATCGGCACGCCTCTTCACTTCACCGATGCGAAATCGGCACGCCTCTTCTCCAGGAAGGCGTCGACGCCCTCGCGCCCCACCGGGCTGTCGGCCGCGGCGGCGATCGACTCGGCCTCCGCGTCGAGTTGCTCTGCGAGCGTGCGCGACCGCGAATCGCGCACGAGTGTCTTGATCCCCGAGTACGACGAGGTCGGGCCGGCCGCGAGGGTGCGGGCGAGCCGGAGCGCCTCGTCCTGGACGACGTCGTCGCCGACGAGGCGGCTGAGGATGCCGAGGCGAACGGCCTCGTCACCGCTGAGAACGGCGTCGGTGATCAGGATCTCACGCGCACGGGCGTCGCCGACGATGCGCGGCAGCGTCCAGGACATGCCGCCGTCCGGCGTGTAGCCGATCGACGGATAGGCGGGGCGCAGCTTGGTGCCGGGGCCGCCGATCGCGACGTCCGTGAGGCAGACGAGGCTCATGCCGGCGCCCGCCGCCCAGCCGTGGACACCGGCGATCACCGGAACGGTCACGGCGTCGAGCGCCCGAACGAAGTCGTGGAAGACACCCGCCACCTCGGCGACGCACTCGCTGCGCACCGGTGCGGACGCGAAGGCGCGGACGTTGCCGCCCGCGCAGAAGTTCGGGCCCTCACCGACGAGGAGGACGCTGCCGATCCGGTCACCGACCGCCTCGAGTGCGCGGGCACCCTGCACCAAACCCTCGCCGTCCAGCGAGGTGCCGTTCTCCGCCGTCGCGATCGTGACGCGCAGGACGCCGTCTTCGAGCTGTACTTTGCTGAATCCATCGAGAGAAGTCACCGTTGCACCCTACGTGGGCCCCTGCCGGTGCCCGTCGTGCCCCGATGCGCTGCGACGATGCCGAATCGGGCCGCAGTCGCGACAGAAAAGAACTGCGCCCCCGACGCCGAAGTGTCGGGGGCGCAGTGACATCGCACGCAGCGTCGGGTCAGCCCCGAGCAACCTTTCCAGCCTTCAGGCAGGACGTGCAGACGTTGACCTTCCGGGTGTTTCCGGGGGCAACCTCGGCACGAACAGTCTGGATGTTCGGGTTCCAGCGACGGTTGGTACGCCGGTGCGAGTGCGAGACCGACTTACCGAAGCCGGGCCCCTTGGCGCATACGTCGCAGACGGCAGCCATAGTCGCGAACTCCTTCAAGATAGTGAACTGTGAAATTTGCTGGCCTCGCGGAAACAGGGCACAGCAAGTGCGCCCGTAACGAGGCAACCGTGCAAGAGTAGCCGCTCGAGTGGGGAATGGCCAAACCCGGTCCCGAACGGCTCGGACCGCAGGCTCGATCACCGTCCCCCGACTAGTCTGGCGGCACCTTCACCATTCCCCGGCCGGAGAGGACGACTGTGGCCCCTGAGCTCCCGATGGACGGTCGAGTCCTCGAGTTGTGGGCGCGGACCGCCGTCGCGGGACTGGAACGGCGGTGCGAGGAGATCAACAGCCTCAACGTCTTTCCGATTCCGGACTCGGACACCGGCACCAACCTGCTGTTCACGATGCGCGCGGCGCTGGGCGCGATCGACGAGTACGCGGGCGCCGACGGCGGCACCAAGGACGTCCGGCAGGTGGCGATCGCCCTGGCGCGCGGTGCGGTCGCCGGCGCGCGCGGAAACTCCGGGGTGATCCTGTCCCAGGTGCTGCGGGGGGTCGCGGAGGCTGCCGTCGCGTCCGCCGTCGACACCCGGACGGTCCGGACCGGACTGCTGATGGCCACCAACCTGGTGACGGACGCGGTGAGCTACCTGGTGGAAGGCACCATCGTCACCGTGCTGCGCTGTGCCGCAGACGCGGCAGCGGAGTTCCCGGACGAGGCTCCGATCGCGGACACCGCCCGCGCGGCCGCCGACGCGGCGGCGGCCGCGCTCACCAGGACGCCGTCGCAGCTCGAGGTGCTGGGCACCGCAGGTGTCGTCGATGCGGGCGGACTCGGACTCGTGGTCATCCTCGACGCGCTCGTCACCGCCGTCACGGGTGCGCCGCCGGACCGCCCGCCGATCGCACTCCACGTCCCGCGACGCACCCCGTCCGCGCGCCGCGCCGAACCCGTCGCCGTCGGCGAGGTGCAGGCAGCGCACGCGCATCCGGGACCCGGACCCGACTGCGACGAGGGCTCGGACCAGGACTTCGAGGTGATGTACCTGGTCGCGGAGTCCGACGAGGCCCGGATGGCCGGGCTGCGCGGCGCGCTGAACGACCTCGGGGACTCGATCGTGATCGTCGGCGACGGCGACGGCGGCTGGTCGGTGCACGTGCACTGCACGGACGCGGGCGCCGCCGTGGAAGCCGGACTCGCGGCGGGACGCATCCACGGAATCCGGGTCAGCAGCTTCCTCGTGGACGCCCGGGACCAGGGGCTGCTCGTTCCGCCGGTCCGGACACGGCCGGATCAGGGCGAGCGGGGAATCGTCGCCGTCGTGGCCGGAGACGGCGCTGCCGAACTGTTCGCGAGCGAGGGCGCGACGATCCTGCGCTGCGACGACGCCCCCGTCACCCGCGCCCAGCTCCTCGGCGTCATCCGGCAGATGGGACGCACGGAGGTGCTCGTCCTCCCCAACGGCGCGTTGACAGCGCAGGAACTCGTCGCGGTCAGCGCCGCGGCGCGCGACGCCCGGCACGAGGTCCTGTTGCTCGCGACGTCCGCGATGGTGCAGGGACTCGCCTCCCTGGCGGTGCACGATCCCGAGCGCGAGGCGGTGGACGACGCGTTCGCGATGTCCGAGGCCGCCGCCGCCACCCGCTGGGGGTCGCTGCGGATCGCCCGCGAACGTGCCCTGACCTACGTGGGCACGTGCGAGCCGGGAGACGGCATCGGACTGATGGGTCACGAGGTGATCGTCATCGAACCGGACGCGGTCGCGGCCGGACGCCGGCTCGTCGACCTCGTCCTCGGCGCTGGTGGAGAACTGGTGACACTCCTGATGGGCTCGGAAGCTCCGGAGGGGCTCGACACCGAACTGGCCGATCACATCTCGCAGCGGCACCCCGGCGTCGAGGTGATGATCTACCACGGAGGACAACCTGGAGATCTGTTGCAACTCGGGGTGGAATGAGGAATTCGATGGCCACATTGTCCGACCGGCTCGATCATCTGCTGGGGAAGAAGACCGCCGACGCGCTCGAGGAGGCGTTCGACATCCGCACGGTCGAGGACCTGCTGCGGCACTACCCGCACCGGTACGCCTCGCAGGGCCGGGAGCTCGCCGAGAAGGATCCGCCGGAAGGCGAGCACATCACGATCATCGCCCGGGTCACGTCCGCGGCCGTCGTGAAGATGAAGAACCGGCCGGGCAGCATGCTCAAGGTGGTCCTGTCGACCGACACCCAGAACGTGGACGTCACCTTCTTCAGTCCGCAGAAGGTCAAGCACGTGATCAAGCCCGGCGTGCGCGCGATGTTCTCGGGAACGGTGAAGTACTTCCGCAGCAAGTGGAGCCTTACCCACCCGAGCTACCTCGTCCTTCCCGAACCTCGCGCGGGCAGCGAGGACCCCGTCGTGAACGTCGGCCGGATACGCGGCGCCGGCGACCTCGCGGGCATCGCCCGGGCGTCGCAGGAAGCCGGAGCCGGGGTCGACATGTCGGTGTTCGACCGCGCGCTGATCCCGCTCTACCCCGCCACCCGGGACGTCGAGAGCTGGACGATCATGAAATGCGTCCGCCAGATCCTGGACCAGCTCGACCACGTCGACGACCCGCTGCCGGAGAACGTCCGGGCCGAACGGGACCTGATCGGACTCGACGAAGCCCTGCGGTCGGTCCACCTGCCCGACACTCGCGAGGACGTCGAGAACGCCCACGACCGGCTGCGGTTCGACGAGGCGACCGCGCTGCAACTGGTGCTCGCCCGTCGCCGCCACGACAACGCCGAGCGGGTCGCCCCGGCGTGCCCGCCCGTGCCCGGCGGGATCGCGGACGTGTTCGAGAGCATGCTCCCGTTCCAGCTCACCGACGGTCAGCATTCGGTCGCCGACGAGATCTCCGCCGATCTGGCGCAACCGCACCCGATGAGCAGGCTGCTGCAGGGCGAGGTCGGTTCGGGCAAGACGATCGTGGCGCTGCGCGCGATGCTCCAGGTGGTCGACGCCGGCTACCAGTGCGCGCTGCTCGCGCCCACCGAGGTGCTCGCCACGCAGCACGCCCGGTCGCTGCGGGCGATGCTCGGCTCCCTCGCGACCGCCGGGGAACTCGGGGCGCACGAGAAGGCGACACGGGTGGCGCTGCTGACGGGGTCGATGGGTGTCGCCGCCAAACGGACGGCCATGAACGAGGCGATCACCGGCGACGCCGGAATCGTCATCGGTACGCACGCCCTGATCCAGGACAACGTCGAATTCTTCAACCTCGGGATGGTGGTCGTCGACGAGCAGCACCGGTTCGGTGTCGAGCAGCGCGACCGGCTGCGGTCGCGGGCGCGGGAGGGCCTGAGCCCGCACCTGCTGGTGATGACGGCGACGCCGATTCCCCGCACCATCGCGATGACCGTGCTCGGCGATCTGGAGGTGTCGACGCTGCGCCAGCTGCCGAAGGGGCGTTCCCCGATCAAGAGCAGTGTGGTACCTGCGTCCCAGAAGCCGCAGTGGGTCGCGCGGGCGTGGGAACGGATCCGCGAGGACGTGGCCGACGGGCGGCAGGCGTACGTCGTGTGCTCACGCATCGGCGACGGCGAGAAGGGCGACGGCGAGGACGCATTCGACGAGAAGGCGCCCGAGACGAAGTCCGCCGTCGACGTGTTCGAGGAACTGGGCGGCGACATCATGCCCGACCTGCGGGTGGGACTGCTGCACGGCAGGCTGCCCGCGGACGAGAAGGACGCGGTGATGCGCGACTTCACGGCCGGCGACATCGACGTCCTCGTGTGCACCACGGTGGTCGAGGTCGGAGTCGACGTCCCGAACGCGACGATCATGGTGATCGTCGACGCGGACCGTTTCGGCGTCAGCCAGCTGCACCAGCTGCGCGGACGCGTCGGCCGCGGCAAACACCAGGGGCTGTGCATTCTCGTCACGGACATGAACCCGGGCAGCCCCGCCTATGAGCGACTGTCGAACGTGGCGTCGACCAACGACGGCTTCGAACTCGCACAACTCGACCTCGCCACCCGCCGCGAGGGCGACATCCTCGGTGCGGCGCAGTCGGGCACGACGTCCACGCTGCGGCTGTTGTCACTGCTCGGCCACGAGGACGTCATCGCGGCGGCGTCCGAGTTCGCGCGGTCGGTGATCGCGGACGATCCGCGGCTCGAGAATCACCCGGGGCTGTCGGCGATGGTGACGTCGGCGCTCGACGCCGACCGCATCGAATATTTGGAGAAAACGTGAGAACTTCGCACGTCTGTTTCGGGTCTGTTGCAGAATTCGCACACGTCAGGGGGGTCTTTGTGAATTTTGTGGAGAATCTTGCAATGTGGGATGCCTGTTCTCCACGGCCGTCTTCGACGGGGTAGTTTGCTCCAATGTTCTCCAAAGTCCTGGTCGCCAACCGTGGCGAAATTGCGATCCGCGCTTTCCGTGCCGCCTACGAACTAGGTGCTGGAACGGTTGCGGTGTTCCCGTACGAGGATCGGAACTCGATCCACCGTCTGAAGGCCGACGAGAGTTATCAGATCGGCGAGGAGGGACACCCGGTTCGGGCGTACCTCTCCGTCGACGAGATCGTCTCCGCGGCCAAGCAGGCAGGCGCCGACGCCATCTACCCCGGCTACGGCTTCCTCTCCGAGAACCCGGATCTCGCTGCCGCGTGCGCCGAGGCGGGCATCACGTTCGTCGGTCCCTCCGCCGAGGTGCTCGAGCTCACCGGAAACAAGGCGCGCGCGATCGCCGCGGCAAAGGCGGCCGGTCTGCCGGTGCTGGCGTCGTCGGAGCCGTCCGCCGATGTGGACGAGTTGCTGGCCGCGGCCGAGACCATGCAGTTCCCGCTGTTCGTGAAGGCCGTCGCAGGCGGCGGTGGCCGCGGCATGCGCCGGGTCGCCGAGCGGGCACAGCTCAAGGAGTCCATCGAGGCGGCCGCCCGCGAGGCCGAGTCGGCGTTCGGTGACCCGACGGTGTTCCTCGAGCAGGCCGTCGTCGACCCGCGGCACATCGAGGTCCAGATCCTGGCCGACGGTCAGGGCAACGTCATCCACCTGTTCGAGCGGGACTGCTCGCTGCAGCGCCGGCACCAGAAGGTCATCGAACTCGCGCCGGCCCCGAACCTTCCGGAAGAGCTGCGGGCGAAGATCTGCGCCGACGCCGTCGCGTTCGCGAAGGAGATCAACTACTCCTGTGCGGGCACCGTCGAGTTCCTCCTCGACACCCGCGGCAACCACGTGTTCATCGAAATGAACCCGCGGATCCAGGTTGAGCACACCGTCACCGAAGAGGTCACCGACGTCGACCTCGTGCAGTCCCAGCTGCGGATCGCGTCGGGGGAGACCCTCGCCGATCTGGGCCTGAGTCAGGACAAGATCACGCTGCGCGGTGCGGCGTTGCAGTGCCGCATCACCACCGAGGACCCGGCCAACGGATTCCGTCCGGACACCGGCCGGATCACCGCGTACCGCACACCGGGCGGCGCCGGCATCCGTCTCGACGGCGGTGCCACCCTCGGCGCCGAGGTGGGCGCCTACTTCGACTCGATGCTCGTCAAGCTCACCTGCCGCGGCCGTAATCTCGAAACCGCGGTCGCCAGGGCCCGCCGCGCGGTCACCGAGTTCCGCATCCGCGGCGTGTCGACGAACATCCCGTTCCTGCAGGCCGTGCTCGACGACCCCGATTTCAAGGCGGGCCGGGTCACCACCTCGTTCATCGAGGAACGCCCCGAGCTGCTCACGCTGCGCAGCTCCGCCGACCGCGGCACCAAGATCCTGTCCTACCTCGCCGACGTGACGGTCAACAAGCCGCACGGCGAGCGGCCGTCGGCGGTGTACCCGCGCGACAAGCTGCCCCAGATCGACCTGTCCGCCCCGCCGCAGGACGGCAGCCGCCAGAAGCTCCTCGCCCTCGGGCCGGAGGGATTCGCCAAGGCACTGCGGGAGCAGAAGGCACTCGCGGTCACCGAGACCACGTTCCGCGACGCTCACCAGTCGCTGCTCGCGACCCGTGTGCGCACCAGCGGTCTGCTCGACGTCGCCGGGCACGTCGCCAGGATGACCCCGGAACTGCTCTCGATCGAGGCGTGGGGCGGTGCCACCTACGACGTGGCGCTGCGCTTCCTGCACGAGGACCCCTGGTACCGGCTGTCGGCGCTGCGTGAGGCCGTGCCCAACATCTGCCTGCAGATGCTGCTGCGCGGCCGGAACACCGTCGGGTACACCCCGTACCCGGAGAAGGTGACGCGGGCATTCGTCGAGGAGGCCACGAACAGCGGCATCGACATCTTCCGCATCTTCGACGCTCTCAACAACGTCGACCAGATGCGGCCGGCCATCGACGCTGTCCGCGAGACCGGCACCTCGCTCGCCGAGGTCGCCCTGTCCTACACCGGCGACCTGTCGAACCCGAACGAGAAGCTGTACACCCTCGACTACTACCTGCGCCTGGCGGAGGAGATCGTCGAGGCCGGTGCGCACATCATCGCGATCAAGGACATGGCCGGACTGCTCCGCGCCCCGGCCGCCACCACCCTGGTGACCGCGCTGCGGAAGAACTTCGACCTGCCCGTGCACGTGCACACCCACGACACCCCGGGCGGACAGCTCGCGACGTACCTGGCCGCGTGGCAGGCCGGCGCGGACGCCGTCGACGGCGCGTCGGCCGCGATGGCGGGCACCACCAGCCAGCCGGCGTTGTCGGCGATCGTGGCCGCGGCGGCGCACTCGGAGCACGACACCGGCCTGGACCTGCAGGCCGTGTGCGACCTCGAGCCGTACTGGGAGGCGCTCCGCAAGGTCTACGCCCCGTTCGAGTCCGGGCTGCCCGCCCCCACCGGGCGCGTCTACACGCACGAGATCCCGGGTGGTCAGCTGTCGAACCTGCGGACGCAGGCCGTGGCACTCGGGCTCGGCGACAAGTTCGAGGAGGTCGAGGCCAAGTACGCGGCCGCCGACCGGATGCTCGGACGCCTCGTGAAGGTCACCCCGTCGTCGAAGGTGGTCGGCGACCTCGCCCTGCACCTCGTCGGCTCCGGCGCCTCCACCGAGGAGTTCAAGGAGAACCCCGCGAAGTTCGACCTCCCCGACTCGGTGGTCGGATTCCTGCGCGGCGAACTGGGCACCCCGCCCGGTGGCTGGCCGGAACCGTTCCGCACCCGGGCACTCGAGGGCCGTGGCGATGCCAAGCCCGAGGTGCCGCTGTCGGAGGAGGACGAGAAGGCTCTCGCGGGCACGTCCGAGGAGCGCCGCGCGACGCTGAACCGGCTGCTGTTCCCCGGCCCGACGAAGGAATTCCTCGAGCACCGGGAAAAGTACGGCGACACCTCGCAGCTGTCGGCGAACCAGTTCTTCTACGGACTGCGCCGCGGCGACGAGCACCGGGTCCGCCTCGCACAGGGTGTCGAGCTGCTCATCGGGCTGGAGGCCATCTCCGAACCGGACGAGCGTGGATACCGCACCGTCATGGCCATCCTCAACGGGCAGTTGCGTCCGGTGTCGGTGCGTGACCGGTCGATCTCCAGTGAGATCCCCGCCGCGGAGAAGGCCGACAAGAACAACCCCGGCCACGTGCCGGCGCCGTTCGCCGGGGTGGTGACCCTCGCCGTCACCGAGGGCCAGCATGTCGCCGCCGGCGACACGATCGCCACCATCGAGGCCATGAAGATGGAAGCCGCCATCACCGCACCCCGCGGTGGCACCGTCTCCCGGCTGGCCATCGGTTCGGTCCAGCAGGTGGAGGGCGGCGACCTCCTCGCCGTCGTGGCGACGGGGGAGTCCGCGAGCGAGTGACTCGGATCATCGCGGGACTCGCAGGCGGTCGACGCCTGCGAGTCCCGCCGAGCGGGACCCGGCCCACCTCGGACCGGGTCCGCGAGGCATTGTTCAGCGCCCTGCACAGCAGGATGGACCTCGAGGGCGCGTCCGTCCTCGATCTCTACGCGGGATCGGGGGCGCTCGGCCTCGAGGCGCTGTCCCGGGGTGCGGATCGCGTCGTCCTCGTCGAGTCCGACTCGAAGGCGACAGGCATCATCAAACACAACGTGACGACGGTCGGCCTGCCCGGCGCGGAAGTCCGCGGCGCCCCGGTTGCCGCGGTGCTCGCGGGCACCGCCGACCGGCCGTACGACCTGGTGATGGCGGATCCGCCGTACGCCGTCGACGATGCGGCGGTGCAGACGGTCCTCGGTCACCTGCGGGTCAACGGCTGGGTCGGCGACGGCTCGATCGTGGTGCTCGAGCGGTCGTCGAGGTCACCGGAGACGGCCTGGCCCGACGGCTTCGCGCCCGTCAAGGCGAAGAAGTACGGTGAGACGAGAATCGAATTGGCGACCTGCTACGGTCTGGACTCATGACTGGCGCTGTCTGCCCCGGATCCTTCGACCCCGTGACCAATGGCCACCTTGACGTGATCGGCAGAGCTGCCGCGCAGTTCGACGAGGTCATCGTGACGGTCATGGTCAACAAGAACAAGCGTGGCCTCTTCACGGTCGAGGAACGCATCGAGATGCTCGAAGACTCGACCGCCGATCTGCCCAACGTACGGGTCTCCTCCTGGCACGGCCTGCTGGTGGATTACGCCAAGCAGCAAGGGATCACGGCGATCGTCAAGGGCCTGCGCGGTGCCAACGACTTCGACTACGAGCTGCAGATGGCGCAGATGAACCAGAAGCTCAGTGGTGTCGACACCCTCTTCATCCCGACCAACCCCACATACAGCTACCTGTCGAGTTCGCTCGTGAAGGAAGTGGCCACCTTCGGTGGCGACGTCTCCGACATGCTCCCGGAGAAGGTGCACGCCCGCCTGCTCACGAGGATCGCCGAGCGCGCCGCCGAGAGCAGCTGATACCCGACACACCGGCTGCCAGGACCCGCCCGCGGCGTCCGGTCGTGCAGACTTGCACGAGGAAGGCTGCGCCGACCTGCTGAGGGTCACGGACGATTGGGGTTGCTTGTGTACCGGGTTTTCGAGGCGCTCGACGAACTTGTCGCGATTGTCGAAGAGGCACGCGGCGTACCGATGACCGCCGGCTGCGTGGTTCCCCGCGGCGACGTCCTCGAACTGCTGGACGACGTGCGCGATGCGATTCCCGGTGAACTCGACGACGCCCAGGACGTCCTGGACCACAAGGACAAACTGGTGGGGGACGCCCGCGCCAACGCGGAGAAGACCGTCTCCAGCGCGAACGCCGAAGCGAACTCCACCATCGAGAACGCCCGCGACGACGCCGACCGCATTCTGGCGGACGCGAAGGCGCAGGCCGACCGGATGGTCGCCGAGGCCCGCGCGCACGCCGAGCAGTTGGTCGCCGACGCGCGTGCCGAGGCCGAGTCCTCCGTCGCCGAAGGTCAGCGCGAGTACGACACACTCACGGGTCGGGCGCGGTCCGAGGCCGATCGCATGATCGAGTCGGGCAAGGCGTCCTACGAGAGGTCCGTCGCGGAGGGCACGGCCGAGCAGGCGCGGCTCGTCTCGCAGACGGAGGTCGTCCAGGCCGCCCACGCCGAGTCGGCCCGGGTGATCGACTCCGCGCACGCCGAATCGGATCGTCTCCGCTCGGACTGCGACCTGTACGTCGACACGAAGCTCGCGGAGTTCGAGGACTTCCTCAACGGCACGGTCCGGTCCGTGGGGCGGGGGCGTCAGCAGTTGCGGACGGGTTCGGGTGTTCCCGACTACGCCTCCGACTACGACGTCGACGACCGCCGCGCCGAGCGTCGCCGCTGAGCGGCGGGACCCTCGATCAATTTGGCTCCACCGCGCTCATTGCGTATCGTGGAGTGGTTGCCCTTTGTCGTTTTCCTCTTCTCGAAAGTGAAGCCTGTTGTCATCCCATCGCCACAGCTCATCGCGTCCCCGTCGGGACGCGGACTTCGTGCTGGACACGGTCAAACTCGGCCGTCGTCCCGGTTCGATGCGCACCGTGGAACGGGTGGTGACGGCGCCACAGCGCATCGGTCTCGACCTGATCGCCATCGAGGAAGGATCGGAGATCGATCTGGATCTCCGGTTGGAGGCCGTATCCGAGGGGGTCCTGGTCACCGGTTCCTTGCGAGCCGACACCGTCGGGGAGTGCTCGAGATGTCTCGAGCCGTTCTCCGGCACGGTGGACCTGACGCTCACGGAACTGTTCGCGTACCCGGACAGCACCACGGAAGAGACTACGGAGGAGGGGGAGGTCTATCACGTCGTCGACGACGAGATCGACCTCGAACCCGTCGTGATCGACGCCGTCGGCCTTGCACTGCCATTGCAGCCGCTCTGCAGTGACGACTGCCAAGGATTGTGCCCAGAATGTGGCGTTCGCCTGGCGATTGCCGAATCTGGCCACGGGCATGACATACTTGATCCTCGCTGGGCTGGTCTTGCAGCCAAATTTGGCGTGGATTCGGAACCCAGCAAGAATCTTGTGAACAACGAAGCCGAGGAGAAGTAGAAGTGGCTGTCCCCAAGCGCAGAATGTCGCGATCCAACACGAGGTCGCGTCGCAGCCAGTGGAAGACCACTGTGCCTACCCTCGTCACCTGCCCCAACCGTGGCTGCGGCGAGAAGACGCTGCCCCACGTCGCGTGCCCGTCGTGTGGCACATACAAGGGCCGCCAGGTCACTGCCGCCGTCTAATTCTCCACGGAGAGGCGTTGTGACGAGCGACATCAGTAATACACCCGCCGGCGGCGAGGAGGATCATGCATCCCTCCTCGCCGCCCTCGGCGTAGAAATCGAGCCTTCACTGCTCACCCTGGCGCTGACGCACCGCTCGTATGCGTACGAGAACGGTGGTCTGCCCACCAACGAGCGTCTCGAGTTTCTCGGTGACTCCGTACTCGGAGTCACCGTCACGGAGAAGCTCTACCTCGCGCACCCCGACAAATCCGAGGGCGACCTCGCGAAGATCCGGGCGAGCATCGTGAACATGCACGCGCTCGCGGAAGTGGCGCGCAGCCTCGGTGAGGGCGGTCTCGGTGCCCATCTCCTGCTCGGGAAGGGCGAGGAGATGACCGGCGGCCGCGACAAGCCGAGCATCCTGGCCGACGGCATGGAGTCGATTCTCGGTGCCATCCACCTCGAGCACGGAATCGAGACGGCGCGACGCGTCGTACTCGATCTCTTCAGCGACCTCCTCCAGCGAGCCCCCCGCCTCGGCGCGGGCCTGGACTGGAAGACGAGCCTGCAGGAGCTGACCGCGGAGCGTGGCGTCGGAGTTCCGGCGTACGAGATCACCGCGACAGGTCCGGATCACGACAAGGAGTTCACCGCCACCGTGATCGTCGGCGGCAAGCCCCTCGGCGTCGGTATCGGCCGCTCCAAGAAAGAGGCCGAGCAGAAGGCCGCGAGCACGGCGTGGAACGCGTTGTCCGACGCGGGGCCCGACGTAGCGACCGACGACGTCAGTGCCTGAACTACCCGAAGTCGAGGTAGTCCGGCGCGGACTCGAACGCCACATCGTGGGGGCGTCGATCGATTCCGTGGACATCCTGCACCCGCGGGCGATCCGGCGTCACCTGCCCGGCGCGGCCGACCTCGCCGGACAGCTCACCGGCGAACGTATCGCGGGCGCCGACCGCCGCGGAAAGTATCTGTGGCTGGTCCTCGACCCCAGCACGGTCGCACTCGTGGTCCATCTCGGTATGAGTGGTCAAATGCTCGTGCAGCCACCGGAATTGCCGACCGAGAAGCATCTGCGTATCCGGGCCCGGCTCGATTCCGGTCTCGACCTCAGGTTCGTGGACCAGCGGACGTTCGGGGGCTGGGCGCTCGCGCCCCTCGTCGAGGTCGACGGCTCACTCGTGCCGGACTCGGTGGCGCACATCGCCCGCGACCCACTGGATCCGCGTTTCGACCTCGCGGCCACCGTGAAGGTGGTGCGCGGCAAGCACACCGAGATCAAACGTGTGCTGCTGGACCAGACCGTCGTCTCCGGCATCGGCAACATCTACGCGGACGAGGCGTTGTGGCGCGCGCAGATCCACGGAAATCGGCTCACCGACAGGCTGACCGGTCCTCGGATTCGTGCTGTGCTCACCGCCGCCCAGCAAGTCATGCGCGAGGCGCTCACCCAGGGCGGCACGTCCTTCGACGCGTTGTACGTGAACGTCAACGGCGAGTCGGGCTACTTCGACCGCTCCCTGTCCGCCTACGGTCAGGAGGATCGCCCGTGCCCTCGCTGCGGCACCGCGATCCGGCGGGAGAAGTTCATGAACCGCTCGTCGTTCAGTTGCCCGAAGTGCCAGCCGGCGCCACGGAGAAGCCCGGCGCGATGACCCGGGTGAGTTCGGCGGGCGCGGGTTCCTCGACAACCTGTCCGTCGGAGTCGTGGCGCGGCGTCGCCTTGGCGTCGAAGTAGTCGCCGCCCTTGCGTTTCACGTCGTCGGTTCCCCATTCGCGGTGCCGGGGAACCGGTGCCATCCTCGGAATGTGCTTGCGGCAGTGGATGTATGCCTCCTCCACGTCCACCACCACCCAGCGTTCCGGGATCCGCCCGCCGGAGTGGTCCACCGGCAGATCCGCGATCTCGGAGCGAAGGACCTCGTCGTCGACGATCCGGGCCGAACCGTTCACGTGCAATCCGATGAGGTCCTGCACGAAGTCCACGAGAATGATTCCGACGTGCGGGTTTTCCAGGATGTTGCCGAGGCTCGCCATGACGCCGTTGCCGCGGTACTCCGGGTACGCGAGGGTCTTCGAGTCGATGACGTGCACGAATCCCGGTGTCCCGGCACGCAGGCTGTTGTCGCACTCGCCGGACGCGTCGGCGGTGGCGATGAACGCGATTTCCTGGCGCCCGACGAACTCGATCATCGTCGGATTGAGATGGTCCAGCATCTGATCCGAGTAGAACTTGGCGGCACGATCTTCGGTGCCGTACTCGGATTGGAGTCGGCGTTCTCCCGCACTACCGATCTGGCCCATCTGCATTCCCCGCTACGTCTCGGCGTCATTGGTCGGTTCACCCTACGGCCCACCGGTTCCCACTGCTGAGAATCGGCGTTCACAAATCAGTGGAAACCGGTGCCGCCCACCCGCCTACCTGGCGTTGTGCCCATCGGTGGCAGGATTGAGCGCATGGCAGAACAGACTTCCGACACGACGGCGCCCACCTCACTGTGGGTCGAGCGAACGGGCACCCGGCTGTACACCGGCCGCAGCTCCCGCGGCGCCGAGGTCCTGATCGGCTCCGAGGGCGTGGAGGGCGTGTTCACTCCCGGTGAACTTCTGAAGATCGCACTCGCCGCGTGCAGCGGAATGAGCTCGGACTTCCCGCTGTCGCGGCGCCTGGGCGACAACTACGAGGCCACCATCCGGGTGTCCGGCGCCGCCGACCGGGAGAACGAGGTGTACCCGCAGCTCGACGAGGTGCTCGAACTCGATCTCAGCGAACTCGACGCCGACGCGCAGGAGCGTCTGGTCACGCTCGTCGAACGGTCGGTCGACAAGGTGTGCACGGTCGGGCGGACACTGAAGGCCGGGACGAAAGTGACGTTGACCGTCGAGAAGGAACAATGATGCGGCGTGAGCTCGCCGCACTCGCGGGCGGGTCGGCGCTCTGCGCCGGTCTGCTCGTGGTCGCGCCGGCCGCGGCCGGGCCCGCGTTCTCGCCCCCCGGCGGCGCCTGCACCCCGTGGTCGGTGTCGGAGGTGACGTCCGGCGCGGGCGTGCTCGAGAACCTGGCCTTCGACGGCGCGGGCACCATGCTGGTGTCGCGGACGGGCCTGGTGGGCGGCGGAGCCCTGGACGGCGTCAGCCCCGACGGCACCGTCACCCCGATCGTGCCCGAGGTCGAGTCGCCGGGCGGGATCGCCGTGGACGGCGCCGACGCGTACTTCGCCACGGGGAATTCCTTCGCCTCCGGGGTGACGGGTTCGGCGAGTGGCACCGTCGACGTCGTGAACATCGACACCGGTGACACGAGCACCGTGGCCGAGGGGCTGGTCATGCCGAACGGGCTCGTCCGGCTGAGCAACGGCGACATCCTCACCGCGCGGAATCTCGGCTCCGGCGCCGGACTGACCCGCGTCCCGGCCGAGGATCCTCACACACCGGAGGTCGTGCGCACCGATCTGGGAACGGTCGACGGACTCGCCGTGCACGATGGCAACGTGTACACGGTCACGACGTTCGACACCACGACCACGCTGCGCATCCTCCGCGAGGACGACCTGCGCGGTCCCGTCGTGTCCGTCGAGTTGCCCGGCTCCGGGCCACTCAACGCGGCCGACGACCTCACCGTCGGACCGGACGGGATCGTGTACGTCGCCTACAACGGCGGCGGCAAGGTGGTCCGCGTCGATCCGGCGACGGGGGAGAGCTGCGCGTTGGCGTCCGGACTGCCCCTCGTGTCCTCGGTGCGCTTCGGCGCCGGACCGGGCTGGGACCCGGACGCGCTCTACGCCACCAGCTTCACCGGGAAGATCTACAAGCTCGAACGGTCGTGACGGACATGGAGAGAATGACCGCATGGGTGCACGGGTACGTGCAGGGCGTCGGATTCCGGTGGTGGACCCGCGCCCGCGCACTCGAGCTCGGCCTCGTCGGATACGCCGCCAACCAGAAGGACGGCCGGGTACTCGTCATCGCCGAGGGGCCCCGGGACAAGCTGGACACCCTGCTGACGCTGTTGCGGTCGGGAGACACGCCGGGCGCGGTGGATCTCGTCGTGGAGCAATGGGATTCCCCCCGCGGCGACCTCACCGGGTTCGTCGAACGGTGAACCGAAGGTAAAGTTCTCCGTCATGCATCTGAAGAGTCTGACGCTGAAGGGATTCAAATCCTTTGCGTCCGCAACGACTCTGCGATTCGAGCCGGGAATCACCTGTGTCGTAGGACCGAACGGGTCGGGTAAGTCCAACGTCGTCGACGCCCTCACCTGGGTGATGGGTGAGCAGGGGGCGAAGGCGCTGCGCGGCGGCAAGATGGACGACGTCATCTTCGCCGGCACCGCCGGGCGGGCGCCCCTCGGGCGCGCCGAGGTGACGCTGACCATCGACAACTCCGACGGCGCCCTGCCGATCGACTACTCCGAGGTATCGATCACCCGGCGCATGTTCCGTGACGGCGCCGGCGAATACGAGATCAACGGCAGCTCGTGCCGGCTGATGGACGTGCAGGAACTGCTCAGCGACTCCGGTATCGGCCGGGAGATGCACGTGATCGTCGGGCAGGGCCGCCTCGCCGCCATCCTCGAATCGCGCCCGGAAGACCGGCGCGCGTTCATCGAAGAGGCGGCCGGGGTGCTCAAGCACCGCAAACGCAAGGAAAAAGCGGTCCGCAAACTCGACGCGATGCAGGCCAACCTGGCGCGCCTGAACGACCTCACGGCGGAACTGCGGCGCCAGCTCAAACCACTCGGGCGGCAGGCCGAGGTGGCGCGCCGCGCGCAGACCGTGCAGGCCGACCTGCGTGATGCGAAGCTGCGGCTCGCGGCCGACGACCTGGTGACGCGGCGTGAGGAGCTGGCCGACCAGGCGCAGGACGAGAAGGTCGCCCGCGAACAGCACGACCAGGTCACCGAGGCGCTCGACGAGGCCAATCTCGAGCTGGGACGGCACGAGCAGGAACTGTCGAGGCTCACACCGGGTGCCGAAGCGGCCGCGCAGACGTGGTTCCAGCTGTCGGCGCTCGCGGAGCGAGTCAACGCGACCATCCGCATCGCCCGCGAGCGGGCGCGCCACCTCGACTCCGAGCCGTCCGCGAACCGCGGTCAGGATCCGGACGAGATGGAGGCCCGCGCCGACCGGATCGCCGCGGAGGAAATGGAACTCGTCGAAGCCGTTGAAATGGCCCGCGCGGCGCTGGACGCGGCCAAGGAGCAACTGGCGCTGGGGGAGGAGACCGCTGCCGACGCGGAACGGGCCCACATGGCGGCGGTGCGGGCGATCGCCGACCGCCGGGAAGGCCTGGCCCGGCTGTCCGGGCAGGTCGACACGCTGCGCACCCGCGCCGACTCCGTCGACGCCGAAGTGTCCCGGCTGACCGTCGCGATCGACGAGGCCCGGCAACGCGGCGACGCCGCACAATCCGAGTTCGAGGTCGTCCAGGACGAGATCGGCGACCTCGACGCCGGTGAACTCGGGCTCGACTCCCACCACGAGCGTGCCGTCGAGGCGCTTCGCCTGGTCACCGAACGCGTCACCGAACTTCAGTCCGAGGAACGCGCCGCCGGGCAGGAAGTGGCGTCGCTGCGCGCCCGGATCGACGCGCTGTCGATGGGCCTCGAACGCAAGGACGGCGCCGGCTGGCTCGTCGAGAACCGGGGCGGGCACGGAATCCGGGGACCGATCGGTGGCCTCATCACCGTCGAGAAGGGGTACGAGGGTGCCGTCGCGGCAGCGATGGGCCCCGCCGCGGACGCCGTCGTCGCCGAATCCCTCGACGCCGCCCGCGGCGCGGTCGGTGCGCTGAAGGAGACGGACAGCGGTCGGGCGTCCCTGGTCATCGGCACCGATCAGGCCGTGCCGAACGGCGGGCACCTGGATTCCGGCGCCCGGTGGGCCGTCGACGTCATCGACTGCCCCGCCGAACTGCGGACCGGGCTCGCGGCTCTTCTGGGCGGAGTGGTCGTGGTCGACTCCCTCGACGACGCCGTCGAACACGTCCGGCGCAGACCCGACGTGCGCGCCGTCACCCGCGACGGTGATCTCCTCGGGGCGGGCTGGATGAGCGGCGGCTCGGACCGCCAGCCGAGCACCCTCGAGGTCCAGGCCGCCATCGACAACTCGGTGCAGGACCTCGCCCGCGCCGAACGTCGCGCCGAGGAATTGTCCGCGGCACTGTCCGGCGCCGTCGCGGAACAGGCCGACCGCAAGGAGAACGCCGAGCAGGCACTGGCCGCGCTGAACGAGTCCGACGCCGCGATGTCGGCCATCTACGAACGCCTCGGCCGCCTCGGCCAGGCCGCCCGCGCCGCGCACGCCGAATCCGATCGGCTCATGGCGCAGCGGGACAAGGCCGAGAGCGGTCGCGAGGACACGCTCACCGCGCTGGCCGAACTCGAGGAACGGCTGCGGATGGCGGAACAGGACGCCTCGCCCGCCGGCGCCGACACGGGTGCTTCCGATTCGACGAGCATCGATCGCGAGATGGCGGCCGCGGCCCTGGCGGAAGTGCGGGCCGTGGAGGTCGAAGCCCGGCTGTCCGTGCGCACGGCCGAGGAACGGGCCGAGTCCGTGCGCGGCAAGGCCGATTCGCTGCGCCGCGCCGCCCAGGTGGAACGCGACGCGCGTGCCCGCGCGGAACGCGCGATGAAGGCCCGGCAGAACGCCGCCGCCGTCGCAGCGGCGGTCGCCGAGTCAGGACAACGGGTGGCCGAGCACCTCGGAGAGGTCGTCGACTCAGCGATGGCACACCGGGACGAACTCGCCCGGGCCCGCACCGAGCGGACGACCCAACTCGAACAGGTGAAGGAGAGGGTGCGTCAGCTGACCGGACAGCTGGCGTCGCTCACCGACGCCGTGCACCGCGACGAGGTGGCCCGCGCCCAGGCCGCACTGCGCATCGAACAACTCGAGGAGGCGATCCTCGACCAGCACGGGATCGGCCTGGACGATCTCATCGCCGAATACGGTCCCGATGTCGCGCTGCCGCCGTCCGCACTCGAGATGGAGGAGTACGAGCAGGCGAAGGAGCGCGGCGAACAGGTCACGATGCCCGCACCGGTTCCGTACGACCGAACCACGCAGGAACGTCGCGCGAAACGTGCCGAGAAGGACCTGGCGACGCTCGGGAAGGTCAACCCGCTGGCGCTCGAGGAGTTCGCCGCGCTCGAGGAGCGCTACAACTTCCTCTCGACACAGCTCGAGGACGTGAAGACCGCCCGCAAGGACCTCCTCGGTGTCGTCGCCGACGTCGATGCCCGCATTCTGCAGGTGTTCACCGAGGCCTATGCGGACGTCGAACGCGAATTCGTCCAGGTCTTCGCGAAACTGTTCCCCGGCGGCGAGGGCAGGCTGGTGCTCACCGACCCGTCCGACATGCTGACGACCGGCATCGAGGTGGAGGCCCGGCCGCCCGGCAAGAAGGTCAAGCGGCTGTCGTTGCTCTCCGGCGGTGAGAAATCGCTCACGGCCGTGGCGATGCTCGTGGCGATCTTCCGCGCCAGGCCGTCTCCCTTCTATGTGATGGACGAGGTGGAAGCCGCGCTGGACGACACCAACCTGCGTCGCCTCATCGGATTGTTCGAGCAGCTGCGGGAGAAGTCCCAGCTGATCGTCATCACCCACCAGAAGCCGACGATGGAGGTGGCCGACGCGCTGTACGGCGTCAGCATGCGCGGCGACGGCATCACCACCGTCATCTCCCAACGGCTCCGTGGCCAGGACATGGTGGCCGCAGACGCCTGATGCCGGCACCGACGGGGACCGTGCGCCCGGCGAGGCAGTGCGCGACGGAATCCGGAGCCTGAAACAATGGGCGGCGTGACTACCGGAGCTTGGATTGCCATCGCGGCCGCACTGGCCGTACTTCTCGTCGTTCTCGTCGTCGGGTCCCTGCTGTATCGGCGTCGCCGGATCTCCCTCAAGGCGCCGGACACCCCGCAGGTCACCACGGCGGAGAAGGACCGTTCGGGCAGTTACCGCGCCGACGGCGGCTTCAACTTCAGCCAGGGGTCGACGGCGACGGCGCCGCCCCGCGAGGTGGTGCCGGAGCCGGTGCTGCCCGAACCGGTGCCGGAACCCACGATCACCCCCGAACCGGAGGTCGTGGCGCCCCCGGAGCCGGAGAAGGCCCCCGCACCGGAGAAGGCACCCGAAAAGGCGCCCCAGAAGCCGACTGCCCCGCCGGAGCCGGTCACCTACGAACCGGTGGTCTCCCCGGAGGTCGAACCGGAACCCGAGGTCGCGCCCACTCCCGAGCCCGAACCGGCTCCCGCGGCACCCGCGCTCGACGTCATCGCTCCCACCGAAGGCCGCCTCGACCGTCTGCGTGGGCGTCTGTCCCGTTCGCAGTCCGCGGTGGGCAAGAGCCTCCTGGGACTGCTCGGCGGCGGCGACCTCGACGAGGACTCCTGGGAAGAGGTGGAGGACACGCTCCTCATCGCCGACCTCGGTTCGGCGACCACCACGAAGATCGTCACGTCGCTGCGTGAGCAGATGGCGTCGCGCAGCGTTCGCACCGAGGCCGACGCCCGCGCACTGCTGCGTGAAGTCCTGGTCTCCGAACTCCGTCCGGAACTCGACCGCTCCATCCGCGCCCTTCCGCACGACGACCATCCGGCGGTCCTGTTGGTCGTCGGCGTGAACGGCACCGGCAAGACCACCACCACGGGCAAGCTCGCACGTGTTCTGGTGGCCGACGGCAGGCGCGTCCTGCTGGGCGCCGCCGACACGTTCCGTGCGGCCGCCGCGGACCAGTTGCAGACGTGGGCCGAACGGGTCGGCGCCGAAGTGGTGCGCGGGAAGGAAGCCGCGGATCCGGCGGCCGTCGCGTTCGACGCGGTGGCCAAGGGGGTCGACAACGGCGTCGACGTCGTGCTGATCGACACCGCGGGCAGGCTGCACACCAAGACGGGCCTGATGGACGAGCTCGGCAAGGTCAAGCGGGTCATCGAGAAGAAGGCGTCGGTCGACGACGTCCTCCTGGTCCTCGACGCGACCATCGGCCAGAACGGCCTGGCGCAGGCGCGGGTGTTCGCCGAGGTCGTCGACATCACCGGTGTCGTGCTCACCAAGCTCGACGGCACCGCCAAGGGCGGCATCGTGTTCCAGGTTCAGCACGAACTCGGGGTCCCGGTGAAGCTCGTCGGACTCGGTGAGGGTGCCGACGATCTGGCGCCGTTCGAGCCGGGCGCCTTCGTCGACGCGTTGCTCGGTTAGCGGGGATCCCGCGGTCTTCTCGGGGTTCCGGACGGCTCCGGGGACCTGAAACCGACTGCAAATCGCCTGGCGAAACGTGTACGCAACAAAATAGGCCAATGCGTTCACGCGCGCGAAACAGTGCAGTGGCACAGCCGAAACACCAACTGAGCACCCTTCTTCTCAGGTCGTCAGCCGCAACCGGCTGGGCAGAGAAGGAGGAGGCTCAAGGTGGATTTCCCCACTATCGGTGCACCGGACACCGGGGACACAGCGTGGATGCTGACCAGCGCCGCGCTCGTGTTGCTCATGACTCCGGGTCTTGCGTTCTTCTACGGCGGCATGGTGCGGGCCAAGAGCGTGCTGAACATGCTCATGATGAGCATCAGCGCGATGGGTGTCGTCGGCATCCTGTGGGTTCTCTACGGCTACTCCATGGCGTTCGGGGAGGACAAGGGGAACCTTGTCGGTGATCCGTTCCAGTACTTCGGCCTCAAAGGACTGATCGGCGGGTCCTACCTCGCCGAGACCGACGACGCCGGTTCGGTGATCGCCGATTCCGCGATCCCGCTCGTCGGCACCATCCCCGCGACGGTCTTCGTCGCGTTCCAGGCCATGTTCGCGATCATCACGGTCGCCCTCATCTCGGGTGCCGTCGCCGATCGCCTGCGCTTCGGTTCCTGGCTGCTGTTCGCCGGGCTCTGGGCGACGGTCGTGTACTTCCCCGTGGCGCACTGGGTGTTCGCCTTCGACGGCGTCACCGCCGAGACCGGCGGCTGGATCGCCAACAAACTTGCCGCGGTCGACTTCGCGGGTGGTACCGCGGTCCACATCAACGCCGGTGCCGCCGGCCTCGTCCTCGCGATCATCCTCGGCAAGCGCAAGGGATGGCCGGTGACCCCGTTCCGTCCGCACAACCTGCCGTTCGTGATGCTCGGCGCAGGCCTGCTCTGGTTCGGCTGGTTCGGCTTCAACGCCGGTTCGGCCGTCGGTTCCAACGGAATCGCCGGCGCAACCTTCATCACGACGGTCATCGCAACGTGCGCGGCCATGCTCGCCTGGCTCCTGGTCGAGCGGATTCGGGACGGCCACGCCACCACGCTCGGCGCGGCTTCCGGAATCGTGGCCGGCCTGGTCGCCATCACGCCTTCCTGCTCCTCGGTGAACGTTCTCGGTGCACTCGCGATCGGCGTCGTGGCCGGCGCACTCTGCGCGCTCGCCGTGGGACTCAAGTTCCGCTTCGGGTTCGACGACTCGCTCGATGTCGTCGGTGTTCACCTGGTCGGTGGCATCGTCGGAACGCTGATGGTCGGCCTGGTCGCAACGTCTGAGGCGCCCGCGGGTGTTGTCGGACTGTTCTATGGTGGAGGCCTCGACCAACTCTGGCGTCAGGCAGTGGGCGCCGGAGCAGTACTGCTTTACTCGCTCGTCGGTACGGCCGTCGTCGCGTTGATCGTGAAGTTCACGATCGGGCTGCGGCTCAGCGACGAGGGTGAATCACTTGGAGTGGACGAGTCGGAACACGCAGAAACCGCCTACGATTTCGCCGCTCTCGGCGGAAACTCGGCAGCCGCTCGTGTATCCGGCAAGGAGGGATGAGGAAATGAAGCTGATCACAGCAATTGTCAAGCCGTTCACTCTGGAGGACGTCAAGACGGGACTCGAGCAGGCGGGCGTCCTGGGCATGACTGTCAGTGAGGTTCAGGGGTACGGCCGGCAGAAGGGCCACACCGAGGTCTACCGAGGCGCCGAGTACTCGGTCGATTTCGTACCGAAGGTCCGGGTCGAGGTCGTCGTGGACGACGCTGCTGTGGACAAGGTCGTCGAGGTGATCGTCGAGGCGGCACGCACCGGCAAGATCGGTGACGGCAAGGTGTGGGTCTCCCCGGTCGATTCGGTCATCCGGGTACGCACCGGGGAACGCGGCGCGGATGCGCTCTGACCCCAACGGGTCCGGTAAGACCGGCCCTGGTCCCGTCGCCAAGGCGACGGAACCAGGGCCGGTTGCGTCAGGCGGATCGGACGAAGCGGCGGACCTGGCCCGCGCACGCAGGCAACTGCTCACCGGCGGCCCCGAGACCGGCCCCGGGACAAGGAATCCGGCAGGCCACGGACGTCGGCTCGACGCGGCGGCGCTGCGTCACGCGCTCGTCGACCTGCACGAGTTCTGGTTGACCACAAAGGGTGCCGAACTCGGCATCAAACCGGACAGCGGGTTCGCGCTCGTCGCGGTCGGAGGGCTCGGCAGGCGGGAGATGCTGCCGTACTCGGACCTCGACCTCCTCCTGCTCCACGACGACATGGATCCTGCGGTGGTCTCGCAGGTGGCCGACCAGCTCTGGTATCCGTTGTGGGACGCGCACATCAAGCTCGACCACAGCGTCCGCACCATCCCTCAGGCACTGCAGGTGGCGGACACGGACATCACCGCGGCCCTGGGAATGCTCGAGGCGCGCCACATCGTCGGCGACGTCGAGCTGACCAATCTGCTCATCAGCGGGGTGCGCAGGCAGTGGCGCACCGACATCCGCAACCGCTTCGACGGCCTCATCGAACAGACGCAGGCCCGCTGGGAACGCAGCGGCCAGATCGCCCACCGCGCCGAGCCCGACCTCAAGAGCGGTCGCGGTGGACTGCGGGACGTGCAGCTGCTCAACGCGCTGTCCATCGCGCAGCTCACCGACGGCATGCCCGGACTCGGTCCGGAGTCGCCCGGCGGGGGACTGGCGCTCGCGCATCGGCGGCTCCTCGACGTCCGCACCGAACTGCACCGGGTGGCGGGACGTTCGCGCGATCAGCTGCGGGCGCAGGACGCCGACGAGATCGGCGCCGCACTCCGGATCGGCGATCGGTTCGACCTCGCGCGCATGCTCAGCGACGCCGCGCGCACCATCAGCTACTCCGTCGACGTCGGGGTGCGGACGGCAGGCCATGCACTGCCGCGGCGCGGACTGGCGCGGTTGCGCCGCCCACCGGTGCGGCGGCCCCTCGACGAGGGAGTCGTCGAGCACGCCGGCGAAGTGGTGCTGGCCCGAGACGCCCGGCCCGCGAAGGATCCCGGCCTCGTGCTGCGGGTCGCGTCCGCGTCGGCGACGACGGGGATGCCGATGTCGGCGTCCACTCTGAATCGCCTGGCCGACAACGCCCCCGAGCTGCGTGAGCCGTGGCCGAAGGAGGCCCTGAACGACCTGCTGGTGATGCTCGGTTCCGGTAGCCGTGCCGTCGCCGCGATCGAGGCCCTCGATCGCACGGGTCTGTGGGGCAGGCTGCTTCCCGAGTGGGGTGCCGTCCGGGACCTGCCGCCGCGGGACGCGGTGCACACGTGGACGGTGGATCGCCACCTCGTCGAGACCGCGGCCTACGCCAGTGGGTTCACCACCCGCGTCGCCCGCCCGGATCTGCTGATGCTCGGCGCGCTGCTGCACGACATCGGCAAGGGCCGCGGCGGCGACCACAGTGTGGTCGGCGCGGAACTGGCCACCCAGATCGGCAAGCGGCTCGGTTTGTGGCCGTCCGACGTCGCGCTGCTGACGGCGATCGTGCGCCACCATCTTCTTCTGCCGCACACCGCGACGCGGCGGGACCTCGACGATCCCGAGACGGTCGAGAGGGTGGTGGAGGCGCTCGGCGGTGACGGCGTTCTGCTGGAATTGCTGCACGCGCTGGCGGAGGCGGATTCACTGGCGACCGGTCCCGGGGTGTGGGGCGACTGGAAGTCCTCGCTCATCGGGGAGCTCGTGCGCCGCTGCCGTCTGGTCATGGCGGGGGAGGTGCTTCCCGCACCCGATCCGCTCGACCCGGAGCACGTCGCTCTGGCGGCGACGGGGGGCGTGCACGTCGCACTGGTCCCCGCCGACAGTCCGCACACGTTTGTGGTCACGGTCATCGCGCCCGACCAGCGCGGTCTGCTGTCGAAGGCGGCGGGCGTGCTCGCGCTGCATTCCCTGCGGGTCTATTCCGCCTCGCTGGGCGGTGCCGAGGGTTCGGCGGTCAACTCGTTCGTCGTGTCCCCGCGCTTCGGGGCGCCGCCGCAGGCGGGACTGCTGCGGCAGGAGCTGATCCGCGCACTGGCGGGGGAGCTGAACCTCCTGGAGATGCTGACCGCCAAGGAGGAAGAGGCTCGCGAGAGCCAGCGCGTGGCCGCCGTCGAGGAACGGGGCGAGGCCGCGGTTCCGGTGCAGTACGCGCAGGCGCCGCCGCGGGTCATCTGGTTCGACACGGCGTCGCCCGGCGAGGTCATCCTCGAGCTCAGGGCCGAGGACCGGCTGGGACTGCTGTGCAGGCTGGCCGACGCGTTCGACACGTGCGGCGCGGACGTCCGGTGGGCGCGGGTGACCACTCTGGGTTCGTCGGTGATCGACTCGTTCTGCCTCGATGTCGGCGGCGGGGACACCCGGGCGAGCCGGGAACAGGTCGAGAGCGCGATCCTCGGCGTCGTCCCGCTCACCAAGCCGAAGAAACAGGCGGGCAGCGGGGGAGAATGAACGACCGGACGTGAGCGGCTAGGCTGGTGCCCGAGAATATCCACCGCACACTCGTATGACTTCAGGAGCGCACTCGGTGTTCGAATCCCTTTCCGACAGGTTGACCGGAGCCCTCAAGGATCTGCGTGGCAAGGGTCGCCTTTCCGGAGCCGACATCGATGCCACCTGCCGTGAGATCCGGTTGGCCCTGCTCGAGGCAGACGTCGCGCTGCCCGTCGTCCGCTCGTTCATCGCCAAGATCAAGGAACGCGCCAAGGGCGTCGAGGTCTCGGCGGCGCTGAACCCGGCGCAGCAGGTCGTCAAGATCGTCAACGAGGAACTCGTCGGGATCCTCGGTGGCGAGACCCGCCGGCTGGCGTTCGCCAAGACGCCGCCGACGGTCATCATGCTCGCCGGTCTGCAGGGTTCCGGTAAGACCACCCTTGCGGGCAAGCTCGCGAAGTGGCTGCGCGACCAGGGGCACACCCCGCTGCTCGTCGCCTGCGACCTGCAGCGTCCCGGCGCCGTCACCCAGCTCCAGATCGTCGGTGAGCGCGCGGGCGCCACGGTGTTCGCGCCGCACCCCGGCACGTCCATCGGCGGCGGCGACAACGAGCTGGGCATCACTGCGGCCGACCCGGTCGAGGTGGCCCGCGCCGGTGTCGAGGAAGCCCGCACCAAGCAGTTCGACGTGGTCATCGTCGACACCGCGGGTCGCCTGGGTATCGACGCCGACCTGATGGCGCAGGCCGCGGGGATCCGCGACGCCGTGAACCCCGACGAGACGATCTTCGTTCTTGACGCAATGATCGGTCAGGACGCGGTCAGCACCGCCGAGGCGTTCCGCGAAGGTGTCGGATTCACCGGTGTCGTGCTCACGAAGCTCGACGGCGACGCCCGCGGTGGCGCCGCGCTCAGCGTCCGCGAGGTCACCGGGCAGCCCATCCTGTTCGCGTCCACGGGTGAGAAGCTCGAAGACTTCGACGTCTTCCACCCCGACCGCATGGCCAGCCGCATCCTCGGCATGGG
Organism: Rhodococcus sp. T2V; assembly: GCF_029269925.1. Lineage (NCBI taxonomy): Bacteria > Bacillati > Actinomycetota > Actinomycetes > Mycobacteriales > Nocardiaceae > Rhodococcus > Rhodococcus sp. T2V. The sequence continues at coordinate 84,263 of NZ_JARJBD010000027.1, read as the reverse complement.
TGACGTGCTCAGCCTCATCGAGCAGGCGGAGCAGGTCTTCGACCAGAAGCAGGCCGAGGCCACCGCGCAGAAGATCGGCTCCGGCCAGCTGACCCTCGAAGACTTCCTCGAGCAGATGATGGCCGTCCGCAAGATGGGTCCCATCGGCAACCTCCTGGGCATGCTCCCGGGTGCGGGGCAGATGAAGGACGCTCTCGCGAACGTCGACGAGAAGCAGCTCGACCGGGTGCAGGCGATCATCCGCGGTATGACCCCCGCCGAGCGCGACGACCCGAAGATCATCAACGCGTCCCGCCGCCTGCGGATCGCCAACGGTTCCGGCGTGAAGGTCTCCGACGTCAATCAGCTCGTGGACCGCTTCTTCGAGGCCCGCAAGATGATGGCCGCGATGGCCGGGCGCATGGGCATGCCGGGTGCCCGCAAGCCGCAGCGCAGCAAGAAGGGCAAGAAGGGCAAGAAGGGAGGCAGGGGGCCGACGCCACCGAAGGTGCGCGGAGGATTCCCCGGTGGCCTGCCCGGCGGGTTCCCGGGTATGCCGCCCGGAGGTCTCCCCGCGGGGATGCCCGACCTGTCGAACATGCCGAAGGGCCTCGACGAGTTGCCGCCCGGACTCGAGGGCATCGACCTGTCCCAGCTGAAGCTGCCGAAGAAGTAGCCGATGGCTGCACTGCATTTCCGGGGCACCGGTCTGCCCGACGAACAGCCGGTCGAGTTCTGGGTCGACGGCGGTGTGATCTCGACGGAGCCGATTCCCGGCGCCGAGACCGTCTGCGAGTCGGGGTGGATCGTTCCCGGTCTCGTCGACGCCCACTGCCACGTCGGCATCCGGTTCGGCGGCGGTGGTGGTGAGAGCGTCGAGGGGTTGATCGCGCAGGCGGAGACCGAGCGCGACTGCGGGGTCCTGCTGATTCGCGACGCCGGTTCGCCGGTCGACACCCGCTTCGTCGACGACCGCCCCGACCTGCCGAGGATCGTCCGCGCCGGGCAGCACATCGCGGCCCCCAAGCGATACATCCGCGGACTGCCGGTCGATCTCGAGGACGAGTCGCAGTTACCGGACGAGGTGGTGCGCCAGGCCCGGGCCGGCGACGGGTGGGTCAAGCTCGTCGGCGACTGGATCGACCGCTCCGCGGGCGACCTGGCGCCGTTGTGGAGCGACGACATCCTGGTCGAGGCGATTGCGGCGGCGCACCGCGAAGGGGCTCGTGTCACCGCGCACGTCTTCGCGGAGGATGCCCTCCCGGGCCTGATCAACGCCGGGATCGACTGCATCGAGCACGGCACCGGGCTCACCGACGAGACGATCGAGCTGATGGTCTCGCACGGGACCGCGCTCGTCCCGACGCTGATCAACATCGCGACGTTCCCGGAGATCGCCGAGTCCGCCTCGCGGTTCCCGGTCTACGCCGCGCACATGCGCGACCTGCACTCACGGGTGAAGGACACGATCGGCGCCGCGCACGACGCGGGGATCCCGATCTACGCAGGCACCGACGCCGGCGGATCCATCGTCCACGGACGCATCGCCGACGAGGTCGAGGAACTGAAGGCGGTCGGGCTGACCCCGTCCGAAGCGCTCGGCGCCGCGTGCTGGGATGCGCGCGCGTGGCTGGGACATCCGGGCGTCGAAGCGGGTGCGCCCGCGGATCTGCTGGTTTTCCGGAACGATCCGCGCGCGAGCAGCGACACCCTCGCCGCGCCCGACGTCGTGGTGTTGCGGGGCGTCGTCGTCAAGACCCGGTGACCTGGTTTCCCCCCGACGGGGTTCGTCTGGCAGAATGAACCGCTGTTCGTCGCATCCGGTTACGCACCGCGCGGCGGTCACAGATTAGAGGCAAAACCGGGCGCGCTATTCCTGCGCGTCGCCGAATTGCACGTGACACGTGGGCACATTCGTGTGCGCACTGAAGGAGAAGTACAGCAGTGGCTGTCAAGATCAAGCTCACCCGGCTCGGCAAGATCCGGAACCCGCAGTACCGCATCGTCGTCGCCGACTCCCGCACCCGCCGCAACGGCCGTGCGATCGAGACCATCGGCAAGTACCACCCCAAGGAAGAGCCCTCGCTGATCGAGGTCGATTCCGAGCGCGCGCAGTACTGGCTCGGCGTCGGCGCCCAGCCCACCGAGCCCGTCGAGGCCATCCTCAAGATCACCGGTGACTGGCAGAAGTTCAAGGGCCTGCCGGGCGCCGAGGGCACCCTGAAGAAGGCGGAGCCGAAGCCCACCAAGCTGGAGCTGTTCCAGGCTGCGCTCGCGCAGGCCGAGAACGAGCCCGTCGGCGAGGCCATCACGCCCAAGAAGAAGAAGGCGAAGGCCGAGGACGCCGACGCTCCCGCCGAGGCAGCTGCAGAGTCCGAGGCTGCTGACAAGTGAGTGCCGTCGTCGCCGATGCCGTGGAGCACCTCGTTCGTGGCATCGTCGCCAACCCCGACGACGTTCGTGTCGAGCTGATCACCGGGCGTCGGGGGCGCACTGTCGAGGTGCACGTCAACCCTGACGATCTCGGCAAGGTCATCGGCCGCGGTGGTCGCACCGCGACCGCTCTGCGCACGCTGGTCTCCGGTATCGGTGGCCGCGGGATCCGTGTCGACGTCGTCGACACCGACCAGTAGAGGCCTTACAACAGTGGAGCTCGTGATCGGCCGTGTCGCCAAGTCGCACGGCATCAAGGGTGAGATCGTGGTCGAGGTTCGCACCGACGAACCCGAGGATCGATTCGCCGTGGGTGCCGTGCTGCGGGGACACAAGCCGCGCGAGCAGACTGTGAACACGTACACGGTGGAAGCCGCCCGGGAGCATTCCGGGCGGCTTCTGCTGCGCCTCGAGGGCGTCCCGGATCGCACCGCCGCGGATGCCCTGCGGGGAACGTTGTTCGTCATCGACAGCGCCGAACTCGTGCCCTCCGACGACCCCGACGAGTTCTACGATCACGAACTCGAGGGACTGTCGGTGCGCCTCGCGGACGGCACCGAGGTGGGTACCGTCATCGAGGTATTGCATTCCGCGGCAGGCGAATTGCTCTCGATCCGTCGAGCCGGTGAAAAGTCCGGCGAACTTCTGGTCCCGTTCGTGGCCGCGATCGTCACGTCGGTGTCCGTGGCCGACGGCGTCGTCCTGATCGATCCGCCGGAAGGGCTGCTCGATCCCGACTTCGGTGAATCCGCCGACGGGAAGTGAGTCGGTAGCCGTGCGCCTCGACGTGGTCACCATCTTTCCCGAATACCTCGAACCGCTTCGCGCGGCGTTGCTCGGCAAGGCCATCGACAAGGGTCTCATCTCCGTCGAGGTGCACGATCTGCGGGATTGGACGCACGACGTCCACAAGGCGGTCGACGATTCGCCGTACGGCGGCGGGCCGGGGATGGTCATGAAACCCACCGTGTGGGGGCCCGCGCTGGACGATGTCCTCACCGCCGGTGGCGAGAACACCGACACGCTGCTCGTCGTCCCCACACCCGCCGGTGTCCCCTTCACGCAGGCCACCGCCGAGCGCTGGGCGGGGGAGAAGCACATCGTCTTCGCCTGCGGGCGTTACGAAGGCATCGATCAGCGGGTGTTCGACGACGCCGCCCGCCGGGTGCGCGTCGAAGAAGTGAGCATCGGCGACTACGTCCTCATCGGCGGGGAGGCGGCTGTTCTGGTGATGACGGAGGCGTTCGTGCGCCTGATTCCCGGAGTCCTCGGCAATCAGCAATCGCACCAAGAGGATTCGTTCTCCGACGGCCTCCTCGAAGGTCCCAGCTACACCCGGCCCGCCACGTGGCGCGGACTCGACGTCCCGCCCGTCCTCCTGTCGGGCGATCATGCGAAAGTGGCGGCGTGGCGGCGCGAGCAGTCGCTGCACCGCACCACCGAACGTCGTCCGGACCTGTTGCCCTGAAACGATTTCCGGGCCCGGGCGCTAACCCTGGGGCTGCGCCCAGTCGTCGACGACCCCGGTAGGGAACAGGGACTTCACGATCCCGGTCATGGTGTCCCGTGCGTGCTGCGCACTCGAATCCTCGGTGACATCCGTGATCGCGGTGTCGGGATACGACTCCTCGTCGTCCTCGTACCGGATGTCCTCCCGCGACGCGACCACCACGATGTAGCGGTTGTCCTCACCGATCACCCCGGTCGACACGTGGATCCACCGGTCGCCCACACAGCACATCCAGCCCTGCTTCACCCCGACGACGTTCTCGCCCGGCAGCCCGTCGGGGATGCCGAACCGCTGGTCGTAGCCGTCGATGCCCTCGGGTGTCGACGCGCGCAGGTAGCCCACGAACTCGGCGATGCGCCCGGGGCCGAGGCCGTCACGGTCGTCGAGGAGCCCGGTGTAGAACGTCACGACGTCGGCGGCCGTCGTCTCGGTGTTCCACCACAACCCGTCCCAGGGCGGTGCGGTGGCGGCGAGTCCGTATCGCCGCGCGATGTCGACCACCAGGTCCGAGCCGCCGAGATCGTCCCAGAGAGTATTGGCCGCGTCGTCGTCGGAGGATTCGAGCATCCGCTTCAGGAGGAGACGGTCGAAGTCGGACAACGGCCGCTCACCGAGCGCGTCGAGGTGGTACATCTGGGCGGCGACGAAGAGCTTGGCCAGCGACGCCGTTTCGACCGGTTCGGTGGCGGCGTCCTCCAGATAGCTGCCGGTGGCACGGTCCAGGACGGCGATCGACACGTCGGCGCCGCGCTCGGCGGCCGCCGTCGCGACTGCCGCCGAGATGCGTTCGGCGAGGGGTGCGGAGACGGGAACCCGCGCGGAGGGGAACGGCTCGGGGCTCACGGTCACGCCGTCCCCGGCAGGTTCCTCAGCGGGTTCCTCGGCGGGGAGAACGTCGGGGGTGGCGACCGCCGGTGAGGTCACCGGGATGTCGACCACGGAGTTCGTCTCGGTCGGGATGGTGCAGGCCTGCGTCGCACCCAGCAGGAGGACCATGACCGTCAGGCAGCGGATCAGCCTGGACATGAAATTCTCCCGAGATTTCCGTGACGGCCTCACCGCCGACGATATTGTCCCAGAGTAGCGGTAGGGTCCATTTCCGTGACTCTCAAGACCGTGAACCAGCGCATTGCCGAGGAGCTCGACGTCCGGGAGGGACAGGTCGCGGCCGCCGTGGACCTCCTCGACGGCGGAGCGACCGTGCCCTTCATCGCCCGGTACCGCAAGGAAGTCACCGGAACGCTCGACGACGCCCAGCTCCGCCAGCTCGAGGAACGACTGCGGTACCTGCGGGAACTGGACGAGCGCCGGGACGCCGTGCTCGAGTCGATCGACTCGCAGGGCAAGCTCGACGATCAGCTCCGCGGGCAGATCATGACCGCCGACACGAAGGCGCGCCTCGAGGACATCTACCTGCCGTTCAAGCCGAAGCGGCGCACCAAGGCGCAGATTGCACGCGAAGCCGGTCACGAGCCCGTCGCCGACGCGCTGATCACCGATCCCAGGGCCGATCCGGCGTCCTACACGGCGGAACAGCTCGAGGGTGCGCGCGCGATCCTCGTCGAACGCTTCGCCGAGGACGCCGACCTGGTGGGCGAGCTCCGTGAGCTGATGTGGAACCGCGGGCAACTGGTGTCCGCAGTCCGTAAGGGCAAGGAAACCGAGGGCGCGAAGTTCGCCGACCACTTCGAGTTCTCCGAACCGTTCGGCAAACTCCCCTCACACCGGATCCTGGCGGTTCTGCGCGGCGAGAAGGAAGAGGTGCTCTCGCTCACCCTGGCACCCGACACGGAAGAAGCCGTCCCGGGCGAGCCCACGGTCTACGAGGGCCGGATCGCCGGACGGTTCGGCATCGCCGACCGCGGCCGACCGGCGGACCGGTGGCTCCTGGACACCGTGCGGTGGGCGTGGCGCACCAAGATGATCGTCACCCTGGGCATCGACACCCGGATGCGGCTGCGGCAGTCGGCGGAGAAGGACGCCGTCGACGTGTTCGCCACCAACCTGCGCGACCTGCTTCTGGCGGCGCCGGCAGGCACCCGCGCCACGATGGGCCTGGACCCCGGTTTCCGAACCGGCACCAAGGTCGCGGTCGTGGACGCCACCGGCAAGGTGGTGGCCCACCAGACGATCTACCCGCACCAGCCGCAGAACAAGTGGGACGCCTCCCTGGCCACACTCGCCGGCCTCGTCGCCGAGCACGGCGTGGAGCTGATCGCCATCGGGAACGGCACCGCCTCCCGTGAGACGGACGCGCTCGCGAGCGAGCTGATCGCCAAGTCCGGCGCCACCAACCTGACGAAGATCGTCGTGTCCGAGGCCGGCGCATCCGTGTATTCGGCGTCCGCGTACGCCTCGGCGGAACTGCCGGACCTCGACGTGTCGATCCGCGGCGCCGTCTCCATCGCCCGGCGTCTGCAGGATCCCCTCGCCGAACTGGTGAAGATCGACCCGAAGTCGATCGGCGTCGGCCAGTACCAGCACGACGTGTCGGAGACACTGCTCGCACGTTCGCTCGGCGCCGTCGTCGAGGACGCGGTGAACGCCGTCGGCGTCGACGTCAACACCGCGTCCGTGCCGCTGCTGTCCCGTGTGTCCGGTATCGCCGGGTCCCTGGCCGAGAGCATCGTCGCGCACCGCGACCAGAACGGCCCGTTCCGCAGCCGCAAGGGTCTCAAGGACGTCGCGCGACTCGGGCCGAAGGCGTTCGAGCAGTGTGCCGGCTTCCTGCGCATCCCCAACGGCGACGACCCACTCGACGCGTCCAGCGTCCACCCCGAGGCCTACCCGGTGGTGCGCAAGATCGTCGAATCCAGCGGCACCGGCGTGCGCGAGATCATCGGCAACACGTCCGCGCTGCGCAGCCTGAACCCTGCCGACTTCGTCGACGACCGGTTCGGACTTCCGACCGTCACCGACATCATCGGTGAGCTCGAGAAGCCCGGCCGTGACCCCCGCCCGGAATTCAAGACGGCCACGTTCGCGGCAGGCATCGAGAAGGTGTCGCACCTGAAGCCCGGAATGACCCTCGAAGGTGTCGTCACCAACGTGGCGGCGTTCGGCGCGTTCGTCGACATCGGTGTCCACCAGGACGGCCTCGTCCACGTGTCGGCGATGTCCCACAACTTCGTCAAGGACCCGCGGGACGTCGTGAAGTCCGGTGACGTGGTGACGGTGAAGGTCCTCGAGGTCGACGAGGCGCGTCAGCGCATCGGGTTGACGCTGCGACTCGACGACGAGGTCGGGGCGGGCGGCCGCAAGAACGACGGGCCGCGCGGCGGCGGGCAGCGGCAAGACCGGCGGGGAGGCGGGCAGCCGCAGGACCGCCGCGGCGGAGGCAAGCCGCAGCAGCAGGGTGGACGCGACCGCGGGCGGGACAATCGCCCGGCGCCCGGCGGGTCGATGGCCGACGCGCTGCGAAAGGCGGGGTTCGGCAAGTAGTGAGGTCACCATCCCGACACGAGCGACCACTTTCCCGTGGAGTGACCAGTTCTTTACTGGGATAGTGGATGCCGATGTACGAATGGCTGGATAGGGAAATCGTCGGGCACGGGCGCCTGCCTCTGCTCTTTTTCCTGCTCGGGTTTCTCGCGGCATTCCTCTTCATCCGGCTGAGCGTGCGGATGATCCGCGCCGAGGTCTCCTGGTGGCCGGGCAACGTGAAACCCGGCGGGCACCACGTCCACCACGTGGTGTTCGGCGTCGTGACGATGCTCATGTCCGGTGTCGCCCTCATCGCCGTGTACGAGGACGGCACCCAGACCACCGGCGCAGTCCTCGCCACGTTCTTCGGGATCGGCGCCGCTCTGGTGCTGGACGAGTTCGCGCTGATCTTCTACCTGCAGGACGTGTACTGGGCGGACGAGGGCCGGACGTCCGTAGATGCCGTGTTCGTCGCGATCGCGGTCACCGGTCTGCTGCTCCTCGGGCTCCGTCCGCTCGAACTGATCAACGTCACCGACTTCCGGGACTCCCCGGATCCCTGGGTGCGGGTCGCGATCGCGCTGTCTTCGGTGATCAACCTGCTCATCGCGGCGGTGGTGCTGCTCAAGGGGAAGATCTGGACCGGACTGCTCGGATTGTTCGTCTTCCCGATCCTGCTGATCGGGGCGCTCCGGCTGAGCAGGCCGAGCGCGCCGTGGGCACGGTGGCGCTACACGTCCAAGCCGAAGCGGATGCTGCGGGCGCTCGAACGGGAGCGCAAATGGCGGCGTCCGGTCATCAGGGCCAAGATCTTCGTGCAGGACTTCATCGCCGGCACTCCCAGCGCGGTGCACGTGAAGGAAGCCGCGGAGCATGCCAAGGTGGCGGCCGAGGTGGAACTCGACCACGTGGTGCATGCGGCGCCACCGCCGATTTCGCTTCACCCCGTGGCGTCTGGCACAATGGACGGGTTGCCTGGACCAGGCAGCAGTACTTGATCTGGGCACGAACCAGACGAGCACCGGTGTTCTCCGAACGTCCGGGTGCCGCTCGGTTCCTCTGCTCCTGCGAAAACGCAAGGATGGAACACCGATGAACACTCTCGATTTCCTGGACAAGAAGTCCCTCCGCGACGACATTCCCGAGTTCCGTCCCGGCGACACCCTCAACGTGCACGTCAAGGTCATCGAAGGCTCCAAGGAGCGCGTGCAGGTCTTCAAGGGCGTCGTGATCCGCCGTCAGGGCGGCGGCGTTCGCGAGACCTTCACCGTCCGCAAGGTCTCCTTCGGTGTCGGCGTCGAGCGCACCTTCCCGGTTCACAGCCCGAACCTGGCGCAGATCGAGGTCGCCACCCGCGGTGACGTCCGTCGCGCCAAGCTGTACTACCTCCGCGATCTGCGTGGCAAGGCCGCCAAGATCAAGGAAAAGCGCTGACCTTTCCGATGAGCCCGGCACTGCGTACGCGCGGTGCCGGGCTAATCTGATTTCGTGACAGATTCTTCGAAGGAGCGGGCATTGTCGTCGGAATCCGAGACCACCGGCGATTCGGCCGCCACCTCCGCAGCGAACGGCGGTGCGGCGGAGCCCGAGAAGAAGCCCCGTTCCTTCCTCCGCGAGCTGCCGATCCTGATCCTGGTCGCGCTCGTCCTGAGTTTCCTGCTGCAGACGTTCGTCGCGCGGGTGTATCTCATTCCGTCGGAATCGATGGAACCGACGCTGCACGGGTGCGCAGGCTGCACCGGCGACCGCATCGTGGTCGAGAAGATCGGTTACCGCTTCGGTGATCCGAAACCGGGTGACGTGATCGTGTTCCGCGGCCCCGATTCGTGGTCACAGGATTTCGTCTCCACCCGCTCCTCCAACGTGGTGATCCGCGGTGTGCAGGAAGTCGGTTCCCTCGTCGGACTCGTCCCGCCGGACGAGAACGACCTCGTCAAGCGTGTGATCGCCACCGGCGGTCAGACCGTCGAATGCTGCGACGACCAGGGCCGCATCCTGGTGGACGGTCAACCACTCGACGAGCCCTACGTCGTCATGGACTTCCCGTTCGTCCCCGGCTCCCAGACCTGCGACACCGCGCTGAAGTCGGCGCGCTGCTTCGGTCCCGTCACCGTCCCCGAGGGGCACCTGTGGATGATGGGCGACAACCGCAGCAACTCCGCGGACTCGCGGTACCACGTGGGCGACGACATGCAAGGCACCATCCCGCTCGACAACGTGATCGGAAAAGCGGTCTTCATCGCGTTGCCGCCGTCGCGGATGGGCACGATCAGTTCACCCGATATCCAGGGCAAGTGACTTCCTGGCCTCCACGCATCGTCATTCGCAGGTCGTCCGGTCTGCGAACGATGGAGTCGGCTCTGGTCCGCAGCGGACTCGGGCCGGTGGCCGGCGTCGACGAGGCCGGGCGGGGTGCGTGCGCGGGCCCGCTCGTCGTAGCGGCGTGTGTGCTCGCACCGAAGCCGTATCCGGCGCTGGCGCGGCTCGACGATTCGAAGAAGCTCACCGAACGCACGCGCGAGGAGCTGTTCCCGGCCATCACCCGCCTGGCAGTGGCGTGGAGCGTCGTGTCCTTCCCGGCGGAGGAAGTCGACCGCATGGGGGTCCACGTCGCCAACATCGAGGGCATGCGGCGTGCCGTCGCCGGGCTCTCGACGACCCCCGGTTACGTTCTCACCGACGGTTTCCGCGTTCCGGGGCTCCCGGCCCCGTCGCTGCCGGTGATCGGCGGCGACGCCGCGGCGGCATGCATCGCGGCGGCGAGCGTCCTGGCCAAGGTGTCGCGGGACCGGGTGATGGTCGCGATGGACGAGACGCACCCGGGCTACGGTTTCGCGATCCACAAGGGGTACAACACGCCCGCCCATCTGGCGGCACTCGAGGAGCTGGGCCCGTGCCCGGAGCACCGCCGCTCGTGGTCGAATGTCGCGGCGCTGCTACACCGAGTGGATAACAGTTCCGGAAGTGCGAGATGATGACAATTCACACCAGAGCAGGAGGACTCCGAGACCGATGAGTGCCGAGGATCTCGAGAAGTACGAAACCGAGATGGAGCTGTCGCTCTACCGCGAGTATCGGGACATCGTCGGTCAGTTCTCCTATGTCGTGGAGACCGAGCGCCGGTTCTATCTGGCCAACTCGGTGGAGTTGCTGCCGCACAACGCAGACGGCGAGATCTACTTCGAGCTGCGCATGTCCGATGCCTGGGTGTGGGACATGTACCGTCCCGCGCGGTTCGTGAAGTACGTCCGCGTCATCACGTTCAAGGACGTGAACATCGAGGAACTCGACAAGCCGGACCTGCGGCTCCCGGACAACGGTCTGTCCTGACGATCCGAAGTTCCTGGCCGCGTACGATCATCCGATGACCGGACCGAGGCGCGTCGCGCTGGCTCTGGGGAGTGGCGGCGCCAGGGGATACGCCCACATCGGCGCGATTCAGGTACTCGAGGAGCGCGGATTCGAGATCGTCGGAGTCGCAGGATCGTCGATGGGCGCCCTCGTGGGTGGCCTCCACGCCGCGGGGAAGCTCGACGACTTCACCCGGTGGGCGATCGGTCTGACCCAGCTGGACGTCGTGCGGCTTCTCGACCTGTCGGTGTCGGCACCGGGCGCCATCCACGCGGAGAAGATCCTGCACCGGGTTCGGGAGATCCTCGGCGAGATCCGTATCGAAGACCTTCCCATTCCGTATACCGCCGTGGCCACCGATCTCGCTGCGGGCCGGTCGGTGTGGTTCCAGCGCGGCCCCGTCGACGCGGCGATCCGCGCGTCGATCGCCATCCCCGGCGTCATCACGCCGTATGTGCTCAACGGCAGGGTCCTCGCGGACGGCGGGGTGCTCGACCCGCTGCCGATGGCGCCGCTGGTCTCGGTGAGCGCCGACCTGACCGTCGGGATCAGCCTGGGCGCGGAGGATCGGGACGGTCGTTCGCTGGCCCCGGAGAACGTCAGCGCGGACTCGCGGCCGGTGGACGAGTGGATGGCCCGCTTCCGTCGCAGCGCCGCGCAGCTGCGTGACCTGGACATCGTGCGGTCGGTGGTCGGACGGTTCGGCGCCGCGCACACAGACCCGGATCCGTCGGAGGAGCCGGACGGCCCCCTGATCGGTGATCAGCCCGTGGTCGAGGGCGACGCGGTGGCCGTCCCGAAGTTCAGCCGGTTCGCGGTGATGAACCGCTCGCTCGACGTGATGCAGGCGACGTTGGCCCGGTACCAGCTCGCCGCGTACCCACCGGACGTGCAGGTCCGGGTTCCCCGGAACGCGTGCCGCAGCCTCGACTTCCATCGGGCCGCCGAGATGATCGAACTGGGCCGGGTGCTCACCGGGCGCGCGCTCGACGACGCCGGACTCACCTCGACGACGGTCGCCGCGTCTCCGGCCGATTCGGACGGCGAGCCCGGCTGACGGCGACAGGGCCGGTGCTTCGCAGCACCGACCCTTCCCGTCACGAGGGTGTCAGCTGGTGGCCCGCGCTCGCGCGGCGCCGAGGTCACCCACGGACTCGCCGTCGACGTGATCGACGTGCTGCGGAGCCACGAGCAGGCAGAGGATGCTGACGGCGCACATGCCGATCAGGAGTCCGATCACCGGCCACACGCTGCCGGTGGCCTGGTACATGAGCGTCGAGACCAATGGCGACAGTCCACCGAAGAGCGCGCCGGCACCCTGGTAGGCGAGGGAGATGCTGGTGTACCGGGCCTGCGGCCGGAACATCTGCGACAACACCGCCGCGATCGGGCCGTAGGTAGCGGCCAGGACGAGGCGCATGACGGCGAAGGTCAGGAAGATCAGGGCAATCGAGCCGGACTTCAGCACCAGGAACTGCGGTGCCGCGAGCACCGCGACGGCGAGCAGTCCGTAGATCACCACGCGGATCCGGCCGACCTTGTCACCGAGCCACGCGACGCCGAGTGTGGCGATCAGTTCCACCACCGCCGCGACGCTGAGCGCGTTGAGGATCAGTGTCTCGGACAATCCGACGTCCGGGTCGGTGGCGTAGGCCGTGATGAACGTAGTCACCAGGTAGTAGCCACCGACCGCGACGGGCAGGATGCCCATGCCGAGCAGGATCGGGCGCCAGTTGGTGACGATGGCGTACTTCAGTGGGAGCGCGCCGGATTCGGTGGCCGTCTGCACCTCGGATTCGAAGACGGGGGATTCCTCCACCTTCAGTCGCACCAGCAGTCCGACTGCGATCAGCAGCGCCGAGCACAGGAACGGCAGCCGCCACGCCCAGTCGCGCAGTGCGTCGTCCCCGAAGGTCGAGAGGACGCTGAAGAAGCCGGTGGCGAGCAGCGCGCCCGCGGGGTTTCCGAGCTGCGCGAATCCCCCGTAGAACGTCTTCTTGTCCTCGGGTGCGTGTTCGACGGCCATCAGGACGGCGCCACCCCATTCGCCGCCCACCGCGAAGCCCTGCACGAATCGCAGGACCACCAGCAGCAGGGGTGCCCAGAAACCGATCTGCGCGTACGTCGGCAGCGCGCCGATCAGGAATGTGCCCGCGCCCATCAGGGTGAGGGTCACGACCAGTGCGGTCCGCCGGCCGAGCCGGTCGCCGACGTGGCCGAAGACGATGCCTCCGAGTGGGCGGGCGAAGAAGCCCACCGCGTAGGTGGCGAACGCGGCGGCGATGCCGGTCAGCCGGTCGGTGTCGGAGGGGAAGAAGATCTCACCGAACACCAGTGCCGCCGCCGTGGCATACACGTAGAAGTCGTACCACTCGATGGTGGTGCCGACGAAGGCCGCGAACCCCGCCTTGCGGGCCTTGGCGATCTGGGTGTCGTGACTCATGACTGATCCTCGATGGTTGCAGTGGTCGAGAATAGGTCGCTGCGGGTGGAATGCGCCAATTCGCCGTCGATCCAGGTTTCCCGGACCTCGATGTCGGCGATGGTGTGCGGATCGACGGTGAGGGGGTCGGCGCCGAGGACCGCGAAATCGGCGCGTTTGCCGGGGGAGATGCTGCCCAGTTCGGATTCCCGTCCGAGTGCGCGGGCACCGTTCAGCGTGTGCGCGGTGAGAGCCTGGGCGGCCGTCAGCCGCAATGCGTTTGAGCCGAGTCGATGTGCCTGCCGGGTGACGCGGGTGACGGCGGCCTGGATTGCCTCGAGCGGCCGGGGCTCTGCCACCGGCGCATCGGAACTGATCGTGACCGGCACATCGGCTTCGACGAATTCGCCCAGCGGATTGAACCGCTCACCCGGGGTTCCGATGGCGGCGGTCACCCCCTCGCCCCAGTTGTAGTAGTGCTGCGGCTGGTTGACGGGGTACACGCCGAGCGCGTGCATTCGCGTGATCTGCTCGGGGGTCGGCAACCCGCAGTGCTCGATGCGATGGCGGGCGTCGGCGTCGGGACGCGCGTTCTGCGCGGACTCGATGGCGTCGAGGACCATGTCGATCGCGGTCGGCGACTGCGCGTGCGTCGCGGTCTGCAGGCCGGCCGCGTGCGCCTTGGCGATCAGGGCCGCATAGTCGGCGGGCTCGTGATAGAGCTGTCCGGTCCGGCACGGGTCGCCCACGTACCCGTCGGGGAAGTACGCGGTCCAGCCGCCGAGAGTGCCGTCGGCGTAGAACTTGATCCCGCCGAACGCGAGTCGCGAGTTGCCGAACGCGCCGTGCAATCCGGTGTCGAGCGCGTGATCGAGCAGGTGGCTGAGCAGGTACATGCTCACGCGGGTCTCGAGCCGTCCCTGCTCCGCCAGGCGCAGGTACATGTCGAATTCGCGCCGGGTCACCTGGCAGTCGCCGATCGTGGTGACGCCGCCCTCGAGGAATTTCTCCTGCGCCACGGAGAGTTGCCGCAGATGTTCCTCGGGTTCGTCCTCGAGGTGGAAGTTCGGGCCGTGGTGACCGACCTTGACCCCGTTCACGCCGGTGAGGATGTTGCACGCGGCGTCGGACAGTTCGCCGGTCAGTTCGCCGTCCGCGTCGCGGAAGAACTCGCCGCCGGGCGGATTGGGGGTCTCGCGCGTGACGTCGTGGAGTTTCAGGGTGAACGTGTTGACGACGCCGCCGTGGCCGCTGGCGTTCATCAGGTACACCTCGCGGTCGGTGCCGACCAGGTCGAGTTCCTCCTTCGTGGGGTGCCGGCCCTCGACGAGGTTGCGATGCTCGTAGCCGTACCCGCGCACGGGGATCCCGGCAGGCTGGTTCCGGGCGGCCTCCTGCAGCAGCGCGATGATCTCCGGAATGCTGCGCGCCTTCTCGGGGCCGCAGTCCACCCAGCTGAGCATCTGGCCGTACATCAGGGGGTGCGCATGCGGGTCGACGAACCCGGGCACGACGGTCGCCCCGGCGAGGTCGATGACATCCGTCGTCCGGGTACCGATCCGCCGCGCCTCCTCACGACATTCCGCCACGGTTCCGACGGCGGCGAACCGATTGCCGAAGACGAGGAAGGCCTCGGCGCCCTCGGTGTCTGCGTCCACGGTGCGGAGCGTGCCACCGGTGAAGACGGTGGCGGTGGCGTCGAGGGGAGATGCCTCGTGGTGAAACAGCTTGCGCATGGGGATCCTTCGAGATGGTGGTGCGGGTCACGTTCCGATTGCGAGGGAAATTACGCCCTGACCAGAGGACGCGCAATGCATGAAAGTTTCAGAGCGTGCGGTCTACGGCGAATGTGTTCGAGAATCTGAGCAGATTCGCACCGATTCGCGGAATTCGACGATCCATGCGATTCTTCTCATCTGTCATCGGTGCAGAAAGAAATCGAGAAACTTCGGGGCATCATGAGTGTCGAACTGGATTCCAAGCTGATCGCGGCGTTACAGGCGAACGGTCGAGCGACCTACCGGGAACTCGCCGCGACCGTCGGCGCGCCGCGTGCCGCCGTGTCCACGCGCGTCCAGGCGTTGCTCGACTCGGGCACGGTCAGCGTCGTCGCCGTCGCCCATCCCGAGTTGCTGGGCCTGCGGGCGATGGCACACGTGTCCGTTGCCGTCTCGGGTCCGGTGGGTCCGGTGGCGGAGACGCTCTGCGCGGCGGAGGCCGCCGTCTACATTTCCGCTGTCAGCGGGCAGCACAACATCATCACCGAATTGCGAGTCGCCGGTCGGCAGGACCTCTACGACGCCATCGCCGCGATCCGTGCGGTGCCCGGTGTCCGCACCGTCAACACGCTGTTCTACGCCGATGTCATCAAGGGAATTTTCATGCCCAAGAGCGCATTACGGGCCGACGTGCGACTGGACTCGAAGGACGTCGCGCTCATCGAGTTGCTGGAGCGGAACGGCCGGATGCCGTTTCTGGAACTGGCCGAGCGGACCGGTCTCTCACCCAGCGCGGCGCGGAATCGGGTCAACCATCTGATCGACAGCACCGCACTGCGCGTCGGTGCCGTCGTGAAGCGCCGCGGCGGCGGGCGGACCCTCGCCATGGGCATCGGTGTGAACCTCGGATCGCGGGACCGGGAAGCGTGCGCGCAGATCGAGGCCCTGCCGGGGATCGAATTCCTGGCGCGATCGCTCGGCAGATTCGACCTGATCGGCACCGTCGCCGCCGATTCGTCGGGCGATCTCTACTCCCTCGCCGAGCACATCCGGACGATCGACGGGGTGGTGGCGCTGGAGACCTGGACGCACCTCGAGGTGTTCAAGGAGCACTACGCCAGGAGTCTCGACGTGCGCGGATAGGTGCGTCCCGGAACCGGGCACGTCGGCCGGGCAACTGTGAGACGATCGGCCGATGCGCCTCGGGTTGCACGCCCTCGGAATCGGCACCGGCGCTCGCCGCGCCGTGATCGACGCGGTCGCGGTAGCCGCCGAGAACAGCGGATTCGCCACGCTGTGGGCCGGCGAACACGTCGTGATGGTGGACCGGTCGGCGTCGCGGTACCCGTACGCGGACGACGGAAAGATCGCCGTCCCCGCTGTCGCGGACTGGCTCGACCCGATGATCGGGCTGAGCTTCGCCGCGGCAGCCACCCGGACGATCGGCGTCGCCACCGGGATAGTGCTGCTGCCCGAACACAATCCCGTGCTCATGGCCAAGCAGGCGGCGACGCTGGATCTGATGAGCGGTGGCAGGCTGACGCTCGGCGTCGGCATTGGCTGGTCCAGGGAAGAATTCGCTGCACTCGGCGTTCCGTTCGAACGCCGCGGCGAGCGCGCCGCCGAATACGTCGCGGCGATGCGCACCCTGTGGAGTGACGACGTCGCGACGTTCGACGGCGAGTTCGTCCAGTTCGACTCGATTCGGGTCAACCCGAAACCCGTCCGGGAGCGCCGGATTCCGGTCGTGCTCGGCGGCAACACCGATGCCGCTCTCCGTCGGGTCGCGGCGTGGGGCGACGGCTGGTACGGCTTCAACCTGGACGGCGTCGACGCCGTCGCCGAACGGATCCGCACGATCCACGCACTGTGCCGCGGCGCGGGGCGCGATCCCGCCGGCGTGCGCCTGGCCGTTGCCCTGCGCGAAGTGGACCCGTCCGACGTCGGCGCCCTGGCCGGTGCGGGAGTCGACGAACTCGTCCTGGTCGAATCACCACCCGAGGATCCGGGTGAGGCCGCCGAGTGGGTGGCCGGTCTCGCACGCCGCTGGATGCCGGCCGTCGGCTGACCGTTCGGTTGCCGCCTTGACAGCCCTGGCCTGGTGTTTCCTCGCGCACGGCCGTCGCGGATGCCGAGTTGTCCACAACGTGTGATCCATCCACAGCCCAAAGTATTCGCCCAGTTCGAGCACTTCTTCCGGAATCCGGGTCGGCCACGGTGGTGCGAGAGGCGCGGTTCGCATCGGTGGGCCGCCGCGGGACGGGGTGGAGGCTGCTGTGGCGCACAATCTCGCGCTGGGTGCACATGGGGAGGATCTGGCCGCCCGGTACCTCACCGAGGCGGGCATGGAGATCGTCGAGCGCAATTGGCGATCCCGGTACGGTGAGGTCGATCTCATTGCGGCGGAGGGGGACTGGCTCGTCTTCGTCGAGGTGAAGACACGGCGCGGTCTGGGATACGGCACTCCCGCCGAGGCGGTGACGTTCTCCAAGCAGACACGCATCCGTCTGCTGGCGGTGGAATGGTTGCGGGAGTCGAACCGGCACTGGTCGCGGGTGCGGTTCGACGTCGTCGCGATAATGATCGGGCACGGTCCGCAACCCCGGATCGAGCACGTCCGGGACGCATTCTGATGGCACTGGGGCGCGCGCATTCGGTGGCGGTGACCGGGGTGGACGGTCAGCTCGTCGAGATCGAGGCCGACATCGGCCGTGGGCTTCCCGCAGTGCATCTGGTCGGGCTGCCCGACACCGCGCTGTCGGAGGCGCGCGACCGGATCAGGGCCGCGGTCGCGAATTCGGGTGAGGAGTGGCCGGATTCGAAGGTGATTCTCGCGTTGTCGCCGGCGACCCTGCCGAAGGTCGGGTCGGTCTACGATCTGGCGATCTGTCAAGCGATACACTTCTAAACATGCTGGAAGCCGTGATCTACTGCGTGATCTACTGCCGAATCTCTCGCGATAGGGAGGGCGCTGGCCTTGGCGTAGATCGCCAACTTGACGATTGCCGCGCGCTAGCGGATCGACTCGGTTGGCAGATAATCGAAGTTTTCAGCGACAACGATATCTCGGCGTACTCGGGCCGAAATCGACCAGGCTATGAGGCGATGATGAACGCGCTGAAGTCGGGAAAGGCGCAAGGGCTCGTGGCCTGGCACGCGGACAGACTGCACCGTTCACCCGTTGAGCTGGAGTCATTCATCGATGTGTGCGACAAGCACAGCATCGAGATTCGCACGGTTACCGCTGGCGATATGAACCTGTCGACCGCATCGGGAAAGATGGTTGCGCGCATGCTTGGGGCTGCCGCACGACATGAGGTCGAGCACTCGATCGAGCGACAGAAGCGGGCAAAGTATCAGGCTGCTCTTGACGGCAAGTATCGCGGCGGTCGGCGCTCTTTCGGCTTCGAGCCTGACGGCGTCACGCATCGGCCTGCCGAAGCTGCGGCGATTCGGGACGCAACCCGTCGCGTCCTGGCGGGGGTGTCTATTCGTCAGATCGCGCGGGAATGGAATGAAGCGGGGCTGCGCACAGCGACAGTGAAGAAGCGTGCGGCCGATGAAACGCCGACCGAGGGCAAGCGTTGGGATTCCCGATCCGTTCGGCGGGTACTGACGCGGCATCGGAACGCTGCGTTGGTTCTGCATGAAGGCAAGGTGATCGGATCAGGGAACTGGGAGCCGATCGTTGATCCAGACGACTTCAACGCACTGGTCGCTTATGTTTCTGACTCGGCTCGTAGCCTGTGGATCACGAATGAGCGGCGATTTCTCGGCACTAACATCTACGTGTGCGGAAGGTGCGGGCAGAGAATGCAGACCGCGACACAGACCGGGGGCAAGGGCGCGCGACGGAAGACCTACAGGTGTTCAGGAGGGGCACATATGGGCCGTGTCGCCGAACCGCTCGACGGCTATATTTCTGAGCTTGTACTCGCTCGGCTCAGCCAACCCGATGCCGCAATCTTGGCCGGTGGCGATGTCATCGATGCCACCGAATTGCAGGTGAAGCGCAACGGCCTAGATGCTCGGCTCGCCGAGTTGGCGGGGATGTTTGCAGACGGAACGATCATCCGCTCGCAGTTTGATCGTGGTAACGCGTCCCTGCGCGGGCAACTGGAAGAGGTGGAGCGCGAGCTGATTGAAGCTCGCAAGTCCTCCGTGCTGGCGAATATGGTGCTGGCGGGTGACGACCTGCGAACCGTGTGGGAGGAGTCATCGATCGATGTGCGCGCGAAGATTGTTGACGCCCTAATGACCGTGACGCTTCTCCCTGCGCCACGTGGCCGAAGGCCTGGAGGGGCCTACTTCGATCCTGAGTTCGTTCAGATCGACTGGAAGATGTGACGCGCCCCAAATGCGACACAACCCCCGACGAATCGCACGTCGGGGGTTGTCCTGTTCTGCAGGCTATCTGCGTAGCGCGTCGTGCCATGAATGGCTCGCACCGCCGCCTCTGCCGTTGTTCGTGGTGGCACCCTGTCCGAAGTTCCGGTACATGGGTCCTGCTGGGATGCGCGCATTAGCCGACAGGCCAGGCCGAGACTCGAGGAGTTCGGCAACCTCGGCCGCTACTGTTTCCGGGTCGACTTCACCGTTCTCGTCCAGCAGATCGGAAACCGTGAGGCCTCCCAGGGTGAACAGATCTCCCGGCATCGCCAGCTCCCCAGCCAGCCGCTCCACTTCCGCGCGCTGGTACGCCTCGACCTTGGCCGTGAGTGCATCCCGTTCGGCTTCGGTGTCGCGGAGCTGGCGACGGTAGCGGGCAGCTTCGGCGTTGCCGTTCTTGCCGGCCAAATCGTCAGAGCGCTCGGCGGGGGATTCTGAGGCTTCGGAGGCGTTGGGGGTTGCCGGAGTGTCGGCGTTCGGTTCTGAGCCGTCCTGGCCCGTGCTGGCGGGGTTGGAATCGGCGGTCGTGGTCGATGTAGTCATGTCTGCTCGCAGTTTCTATGCTTTGGGATCGGTCGGAGTCTGGCCTGCGAGTGCGGGCCAGCTCAGGTTGCGGAGAGTCGCAGTGACGTAAGTGACTTTCGTCAGCAGCGTCGGGCTGTAGCGCGGATCGGATTCCGGATAGTCCATCGGGACAATGACGCGGAGATGCCGCAGAAGGGCAATCTCGGTTTCCGTTGCATCCCGCACCTGGTCTCTGGCTACGAAGTCTGCGTAGATTCGGCTGTCCCAAGCGTCTTGAAGCCCCTTTGGTAACCGTTTGAAGGTGAGCCAGCCGCGTTGGTCGAGCGGTCCAGCCCATCCACTCACGCCGGGGATCGTGGTCGTGTCGGCCATGTCACGCCCTCCCAAGTTCGGCGAGCGTCTGTGAACGCGTGTTGTCGAGAACAGCCCCGTACGTGCCCGTATTCAGAAGAACGGCAGCGAGCAAAGCCAGCGCTTCACAGAACAGCTCGGCATCGGAGACGTTCGGCGCGAGGATGAGGGAGTCGAAGTCGCTGTTGCGGCCCTCGACATGCGCCTCGAGCAACGCGAGCACCTCGAGTCGGGCGGTCAGGGTGGACTCCCGGGCCAGCTCTTCGGCGCGTGCCGCCAGGGATTCGCTCGGTTCGATGGGTTCAGTCATTCTGGAAAACTCCTGTAACTAGATTCTGAGGCCTGGAATCCCGCGCCGGGACAGTCAGGACATGGATTGCGTGTTCGGTCGTGTTAGCCCCCGCACGGACCCCCGGAATCCCGCAATGGGGAAAGGGGGACGCGCGGAATGAGGGGGTTTGGGGTTCTTTGCCGGGCGCAGCCCGGTGCTCTTCCCTCTCGTCAGACGGGAAAAGGAAGGGCTACGGAGGCGGGAGAGAGGCAGGGGATCGGAGCGACACCAGCGAACAGGTCGTCGGATACCGGTTCGACAGTCTCGGCGTCTAGCGGTTCGGCGTCGTGCTGGTGGTCGTCGTCAGACTCGTCGGGAAAGTCGTATTCGTCGCAGTCGAAGTAGTCCGTGATCGCGGTCGGGTGGATTCCGTTCGGATAGCTGTCGTCTTCGCAGATTCCTGACGGGAACTCTTCGTTCTCCCGGCCATCGGCTCCTACCTCGAGGTATCGCATGAACGTGCTATCCCAGTTGCTCCGCTTGTCCTCGTGCATCTGATCCCGGAACTTCTGTTCGGCGATGTCAATGTCGACACCCAGCTCTTCTGCCCTTCGATGATGTCTCGGCTTCGGGCACCAGTCACCGGGCAGGTAGGCGGAGGTTTGACGGGAAGGAGTCGATTCGGAGGTCGCGGTCGTGGTCTTCGGCGAAGCCGATGCACCGCATGTTTGATCTCTAGTCTCGTTAATGTGGTTATAGTTAGTGCCCGTTTCTGAAGGCCCGTGGCCCCCGCCAGAACGGGTAGCGGGACGACCGGGGCTTTTCGGCTCGGTCCTGATCGTGTACTCGCTGCTCGTCTGAAACTTGCACAGTGCGTTCTTCTCGAATGAGAACCGGCTCGA
Organism: Rhodococcus sp. T2V; assembly: GCF_029269925.1. Taxonomy (NCBI): domain Bacteria; kingdom Bacillati; phylum Actinomycetota; class Actinomycetes; order Mycobacteriales; family Nocardiaceae; genus Rhodococcus; species Rhodococcus sp. T2V. The sequence goes on along the minus strand of NZ_JARJBD010000027.1, from coordinate 62,989 downwards.
TTCGGCGTTACGCCATCTGGCCTGGACGGACAGCAGTCCGTTTTTGCACAGTTCGACTACGTACCTGTCGATGCTGTCCGCCTTCTTCATCCCGAGCTTCGCGGCGAGAGTCTGGCGGGACGGGAATGACTTTTTCGTGTCGTTGTCGGCGTAGCGCATCAGAACGACGTACAGCGCCAGGGCGGTCGGAGACAGGCCGTGATCGGTAACACTGTGCGGGATCATCGAGAACTTGTATTCTGCACCATCTTTTCGGGTGCCGGTATCTCCGGTAGTATGAGACATGTTCGTAGGGAACACTTTCGTAGTTGGATGCCCGCTGAGATTGCGACTCGGCGGGCATTTCTTTGTGGTCAGCTAATGACGAGCGCGGCATGTCCGCGCCAGTCAGATTCGATGAAGCCGCGAGTTCGCAGCGTCCGGAGCCGCAGGCGCATCGTGGAAGCCGTAAGCCCGGACAGTTCGCCCAGCTCACGAGCGGTCAAGAAGACTCCGGTGCCGAGGACTCGCATCAACCAGATCTCCTGGCCTCTGATGTTCCGTTTCGCTGGCTTCGGCAGGTTAGGGCATGTGAAGACTCCGGCCCGCTGCTGAAGTAGCGCGTAGTGGCGGCGACGGCGGACGTTGGCGGGGTCGGTGTTCCAGGAGTCCCGGTATCGGCCCAGTCGGTCGGTCCGCCTCACATCAAGCCCCGACCCGCCAAGAACGCGCGTGAACACGAACTCGGGATTCACGCCGGGGCAATACGCCCCCAGTCGTCCTCCGATGTCCACGGCCTCATCCGCGTATGCCGACCCATCGTCGGGGAGTGGGCTGTGCTGGCCCAGGGTGAAGTTGCTCAGCACCGGGGCGCGCCCGCCACAAACCGGGCATTTCGGGATGGAACCCAAGCCCAGAGGCCTGTCGGCGATATCCCTCGAATCACGTTGGCGTGGAGTGGAAGTCATTTCTTTGGTGTCCTAGTCAGGTGCGTCAGTAGTATGAGGTGGAGCTACAGCCGTTTGTGGGACCGCACAACGAAGATGTCGAATCATCCGCGTTTCCGCAGGTCGCTAGACCGCCGGCCAAAGCCGCGGTTTGTGCAGCCTCACAGTTTCGGGCTGATCCGATACCCGTCCGGGCCTTCGCTGATCTGACCAGCATCGACCAGCGCAGTCAGGGCCGGGGCGATGACGTGGGGAAGGATTCCGAAGTGCTCAGCCAGGTCACGCCCCGAGGCGGACCCGACCTGCTCGATTCGGTCGAGAATGGCGGATAAGTAGCCAAAGCTGTATCCGCGCCGCCGTGTCCCGATGAGGTGGCCCGTCTGCTCCAGCTCCCGAAGTGTGCGGCGGGCCAAGTGGTGTCCCACCCCGAACTGGGTTGCGACGTAGTTCTCGAGGACGCGGGGTCTTCGCATAGCAAGCTGGATGATCTGGTCGTGCAGGGTCACGCGGCAGCAAGCTCCGGAACGCTTCGCTTCCCGGCCCTCAGCAGTGCCGTGATGTGGTTCCGTTGCTCATCGCTGAGTGGTGGTGCCTTAGCCAACTCTCGCGCGATTGCCTCTGAGAAGTCTTGTTTTTTCGGCGTCGTCACGATCGGTTCGTGGTCTCCCGCTGCGAGAGCTGGTATTCGCGCAGGCTGAGCACGTCGAGCCAGTAGTCACAGCCGCCCTGGTAGCCCTTGATTTTCCCCGCAATGAAGAGGCGAATCAGCTCCGTGCGTCGAATTCCGGTGTGCTCAGCAATGACGCGTGCCGATCCATAATTATCGGTCGGCCCATAGTGGCCGTCAGTCACGGTCGCCGCCAGTAATCAGCTTCGGCTCAAGGAACTTGTCGACGGAATCGAGGTCGACGTAGATTCGACCACCAATTTTGTAAGCCGTGACTTTTCCGTGAGTCACCCAGTAGTAGCAGGTGCGCTCCGTGACGTTCTGTCTCTCGGCCAGGTCTTGAATGGTGGCCATTCGTGCGAGGTTCAATGCATCTCCCGTGCGGTGTCCGATCTGTCTTGCTTCAAGCATGGGCGCTTTTTCAAGGAGTGCAAGATCATTCAACTGACGCCATCACAGGCTTGGTAACCTCCAGGTGAGCGGCAGGTTTCAATGTTCTTGGCCGCAACCAGCGGAAACCTATCGGCTGATAGAAGAATATGGGCTTGGCTGTGCTCGATAATTACCACACTAAAAGGTGATCCAGAGCACTTGGGACGCTGGATTTAACACAACATTTGCGGGAGCCACCCCGGGATGGGTTAATCATCTGGAACTTTCCGCAGAGTGCGGGAGAATGTTCTTAGAAGGTATTGCGCGCGCCCGGGTGGCCCCAACCTTCACCGACACAATCCCCAGGTGGGAAACGCAAAGAGCCAGGAGCCGTTGCGTCGTCAATCACGCAACAGCAAATTCGGAGTATTCCCATGGCTCTTTCCACCACCAATTCAGGTGCCATTCTCAAGCCCGAAGCCGTCGATGAACTGCTCGTAATTCCGACGCTGGCCCAGTCCGTCGCCGCCCAGGTAGCGAAGGTGATTCACACCTCGGCGTCGTCCCTCCGGCTTCCCATCGTCGCCGCAGACCCGTCTGCCGCCTGGACCGCCGAAGGTGCGGAGATTGCGGTCAGCGACCAGGACCTTGATGAGGTCGCGGTGCCGTTCTACGCGCTGAAGGGTCTCACGGTCGTATCGAACGAACTCATCGCCGATTCCAGCCCCGAAGCGTCGCAGCTCGTCGGCGAAGGTCTCGCACGGGACGCGGCGAAGAAGCTAGACGCAGCGTTCTTTGGGACCACGGTCACTAACGGTCCGAGCGGTCTCGGTGCGCTCTCCGGTGTGCAGTCGGTGGACGCGGGCGACGTGCTGCTCGATTTGGACGCCTTCCACACTGCCATTTCGAAGGCTCAAGATGTCGGCGCAACTGTCGCCGCGTTCGTGACCAATCCGGCGACCGCGCTCGAGTTGGCACTCGTCAAGCGCAGTTCTACGCCGACCGACTATTCAAACGAGAACCTGTTGCAGCCTGATCCGCATTCTCCGCTGAAGTGGGTCATCGCGGGCGTGCCCCTGCTCGTCAGCTCGGCTGTCGCTGCAAACACAATCTGGGCAATTCCGTTCCAGCGCACTGTGATCGGACTCCGGAAGAACGTGGAAGTCGTCTCGGACGCGTCCGCCTACTTCTCGAAGGATTCCACCGCAATCCGCAGCGTGATGCGGGTCGGGATCGGATTCCCCCACGCGGAAGCTGTCGTCAAGATCCAGGTCACACCGTGATCAGCAGGGCAAGGGCAGTGCCAGCCGATGAGGCTGTAGCTGTGACCGTCTCAGCGGGATTTCTGATCTTCGACCAGGAACGTCAGCGCCAGGTCGGTGGTGGTGAGGTCGTGAGGATTCATCCCGGGAGTGTCGACAGGTGGATGCGCAACGGTTGGGTGACGCAGCCTGACGCGGTGACGCAGCCTGACGCGGTGACGCAGCCTGACGCGACCAGCGAGAAGCCGCGACGGCGGGCGCGTACAACGAAATAGAAACTTGGACCGCTGTCCGATGCCAGGGCGGGATGCGTGAAGAGCAGCGCCCTGGCAACTTCGCACACCACATCGGATGGTGGTTCTGTGTTAGTGGTTGGATGGACCACGGCAAGACGATGCCCCGAGCCGGGTACTTACCTCTCCCCGGCTCGGGGCATCGTCATCGGTGCAGCGACTAGAAGCGGCCTTCCAGCTGCATGATCCAGATGTCGTCGGCCAGGATCTGCGCGTCCTCCATCTCCCGCTTGAACTTCTCGTACAGCTCCTGCGCGCCGTTCCGCTTGGCGTCCTCCATCAGCTCCTTGTACTCGGCGGCTTTCCGTTCCGCGCGGTCGATCTCCTCGTGAGCCGACCGCTCCCGCATCTTTCTGAACCGCTTGTCCTCGCGTCTGTCATGCCCCCGCGCCAGGTCTCCCAGGAATCCCATCAGATCACCATTTGCCCATCAGCATGTCCATCTGGAAGTGCGCGGCCACGTACGCCGCCGTACTGCCCTCCTGGGCGAACTTTTGGGCTGTCCGGCTGTCGTTGTTGCTGAGCGCGTCCTCGGCGATTGCCAAGCATTCCTCCGCCTTCGCCCTGTTCTCCGCGATGACCCGCTCACCGGACCTGCGCATCCGCTTCTCCTGGCGCGCGTTCTCCCGACGACGAGCACCAGCCGACATGTCCTCAAAGAACCCCATTGCAGCCTCCGTGGTCCGAGCGTGAATGCCGGTGCCCTCGACCGACAACCACAACGTAGAGCCGTGAACCACTGAGCCGCAACATATCTCATAAGTTTCCTGTGGGTAGCATTCTGATGGCGCATCGTCCCAGGTCGCGAACCCCCGCGAACGTCCATCAACACGAGCGATTTGCGGCCAACCGGACGCAACGATGCTGGTCAGCGCATTGCCGAGGGGGTGGGGCGGGGACCTCCCTCCCCTTGTCACGTCCGTTGCGCAGCACTCACTGGATCGCGGTGCGTGACCCTGAATGTCCCCATAGAGCCAACCCGAAAGAAGGTCGATATGGCTTCTACCAGCAAGTATCCTGAACGATTCGGCTCATCGGGGCGCGAGTTGTGGGGGGAAATCGACTCAAAATTCTCCCTGAATGTGCCCGAAAAGCTCGTTTTGAAGCAAGCTTGTCGAGCCGCTGACCGCTTGGACGAGATTCAGGCAGAGATGAACGGGCAGGCTCTCGTGGTCCAGGGCAAGGTGCAGCCGGTCGCCAACCCGCTGATGGTCGAGTTTCGGCTCCAGGCCCAGCTACTCACCAAACTGATCGCCTCCCTGCGTATTCCTGATGTGGCACCGGAACAGCCGGTGAGTCGCCCGCAGCGTCGGGGTGGTGCTCGCGGCACCTACGCCACAAATCCGGCCGCTCTCGCTGTGGTGCGTGATGCCCAGTGATCCCGAAATCCCCCAAGCAAGCGACAAAAGCCCCGACTGCCAGCGATGACGTGCCCGATGAGCTGGCGCAGGGTCCAAACATCCGCGTCTGGGCGGACCCCGAGCTGCTGATTCGCATCGATGGAATGGGCAGTACCCACCCCGGCCGCGCGGAGCTGATGGGGGACGTGATGCTGTCGGCGCGTCAAAACTGGGCGCGCGCAATAGTCCGCTGGGCGGATGATGTGGGATTGTCACCGTTCGAGGCTCGACGCATGATCCCCGGCCGGATGCCTTACTGGCCGTGACCTCGAATAGTGTGACCCGCATGACAATCACGCCTGAGGTCTTCATCAACGCGCGCCTCGATGACGAGTTGGTAGCGGCTCGAAGCGATGCGTTTGGTCGACACAGCCAGTTCGGTTCGTACCGCCACATCGCGAACAACGACGAAGGCGGGGCCGATCGCGGTCGCGTGCTGCACCTCATCGCAAAGCATTGGGAGGATCACGCCGACTTTGGACGGATCGACTGGAGCGACAAGGCGAAATCCCGCTAGGCACCGACATTTCCGCCGAAACCCCGAACGAAAAATGTGAGTATCATCACGTGTCGTTGCGGGCTTTTCTGCTTGCTTGCCGTTAGGCTCCACCTACGCTCGCTCCGGTGGAGCCTAACCGTCGAATGCCCCCAATTTCGCCCGATATGTCCGAATTTGGGCTGGGTTCCCCGAATTCCGGCTACAACGCCAAGTGATTTCTGTCGGTTCGGCATGACAAGATCAACATCGAGAAACGGAAAAGCCCCGGAAGGACCGGGGGTCGGTCACCGGGGCCATTCCTATGCATTGGGCGATGCACGGGAAAGGTAACACGCTCAGCCGGGTAAGTGAACCTCCCGCGAGCAGATCGGCCACGTTCTCCTGTCACAGGGAGGGGTGCAACATGGCAACTCGAGTCGTTCGCGTTACGCGCAAGACGGTTTCGGTTCCTGTTCGCGTTACCCGGACCGTGCGTGTTACGCGCACCGTTCGTGTCGTGCGCTCGAAGTAGTGACACGCAAAGCCCCCTCCGTCCGATACTGGGCGGAGGGGGCTTCTCCCTGTCTGCTGCGTCTCTAACCCGGTGCCGATGCCTCCAGCAATGCCGACGCCAGGCTCCGCGCCGCGTCGGGCGTCAGGTCGAACAGCTCGGCTACACCTGCCCCGAACGACACGGTGACCAGCGGCACGTCCTCGATCATGCTGGTAGTGACCTCGATCAGGTTGTGAACGGTGGTGCCGACGAACATGCCATCTCCTGTTGTGTGATGTGAAGGTCTACAGATTTCCAAACGGACGCCTGGCGGCGGCAGAAGCTTGAACCCCACCCCGGAAATTTCCCACGAACCGCATCCCCGCATCGCGTCAGGCCAGCACGAATAGCCCGCCCTCGGGGAGGTGCGAGCTTGTACCGGACCCTCACAAGGCCAGGCCTGACATCGATGTGAGAGCGCCCCGCCGGTTCGGGGATGAACAACACCGGGCTGTCTCGGTTTACGTCTGAGACGACAGGAGCGACGTGCAGGGGTCACGGACCGTGGCCTGCAAAGCGCGGGCCGGTACGAGACCGGCCCGGCTCAACAGGTCACGGTCGGGTGAGCCTTGCCGTGATTGCGTTCATGTCGTGATCAGTGAGGACGGGAACCTGCCGGTACTGGTACGCGTCGAATCCGTCCAGTTCCGCAAAATGCTCAAGTTCGCCGAGAGTCAGACCGGCTGCGTCCATCACCTCGGCTGGAGTGACACCAAGCCGGTTAGCGGCGTCGTTGAGACTGAGGTTGCCGCTCATGAGACGTACCAGCCGAGAGCAACGGCGAGCCGCAGGACACCGAGAGTGGCGGCGTAGAGGCCGATCAGGGCAATGATTCCGACGAAGGCGAGCAGTAGCTCGAGCCTTGTGTCAGTGGGTATGGGTATCCTGCGCTCAGGGGTCATGGCGGTCGCTTCCGTTGTTGGCCTCTAGGCCCTGGTATCGGGAGGGAAGCCCGAACCGGGGCCGTCTTTATAACTGTCTTAGGCTGCACTACGACCTCGCGCTCGTCGCCGCCGTGCTCGATGCGGCCAAGCAGGTGAAGCGGCAGCGGCTGCGCGAGACCGTTCTGCTCGGCGAACTGGCGCTGGACGGGCGGCTCCGGTCGGTGCGCGGGATCCTGCCCGCGGTGCTGGCAGCGAAGAACGCGGGATGGGCGACGGTGGTGGTCCCGGTGCAGTCCCTGCCCGAGGCGGGGCTGGTCGGCGGTGTCGAAGTGCTCGGCGCGCACGATCTGAGGGCGGCGATCGCGTGGCTGCGAGAGGAGCGTGAGCTCGAGTACCCAGAGCCGACGCAGTGGGTCGCGCAACCGGTGCGTGCCGATCTGAGCGAGGTGGTGGGTCAGACGGAGGCGCGCTGGGCCATCGAGGTCGCGGCGGCCGGAGCGCACCACCTCATGCTCACCGGCCCACCCGGCGTCGGGAAGACGATGCTCGCGCAACGTCTTCCGGGAGTTCTGCCGCCGCTCACCGAGAGTGAATCGCTCGAGGTGACGGCAATCCACTCGGTGGCGGGGCTTCTGCCGCCCGAGCGCCCCCTCATCGACATGCCGCCGTTCATCGCACCACACCACACCGCGTCGGTGAGTGCACTCGTCGGCGGCGGCAGCGGTGTCGCGAAACCCGGTGCGGTCAGTCGCGCCCACCGCGGAGTGCTGTTCCTCGACGAGTGCGCCGAGATCGGAACCAAGGTGCTCGAGGCTCTGCGGACCCCACTCGAGGACGGGGAGGTGCGGATCGCGCGACGGGATGGGGTCGCCCGCTACCCGGCGCGTTTCCAGCTGATCCTCGCGGCCAATCCGTGCCCGTGCGCGCCGCCGCGGGAGGCGGACTGCGTGTGCGCGCCGACCGCCCGGCGACGCTATCTCGGAAAGTTGTCGGGGCCTCTGATGGACCGCGTCGACCTGCGGGTGCGAATGCAGGCCGTCGCGACCGGAGCGTTCATCGACGACGTCGGCGAGAGCACCGAGGACGTCCGGCAGCGGGTGGCCGAGGCGCGCGCCGCAGCCGGCGAGCGGTGGAGCGACTACGGGTGGCGCACCAACGCGGAGGTGCCGGGCCCGGCCCTGCGGCAGAAGTTCCGGTTGGCGCGCCCGGCGCTGGCGCCGGTGGAGCGAGCACTGCGCAAGGGGCTGATCACGGCCCGGGGGGCCGATCGTGCACTACGAGTGGCGTGGACGGTGAGCGATCTGGCCGGGCTGGGTATGCCGGGCCCGGAGCAGGTGGTCACCGCGTTGGGATTTCGTGATCGGAGCTTTCAATGACGGTGGAAATTCGAAGTGGCGCAACCGATCCGAGTGGAGTTCACGATCCGCGCCGGTTGGCGTGGGCGTATCTGTCGAAGGTGGTGCAGGGGCCGTGTCCGGCGCTGTCTCGTCTCGTGGAGGAGGTGGGGCCGGAGGAGGCTGCGCGGGCCGTGCGGGAGCGGGATCTGTCGGACATGCTGGGGGAGCGGACGGTGGCCCGTGCCCACGTGGACACGGCGGCGGACGATCTCGAACTGGTGGCGGGAATGGGTGGCCGGATCGTGACGCCGGACGACGACGAGTGGCCTCAGTGGCGGCTCCTCGGTTTCGGGAATCTGTCGCGGTCGCGGGACGACGGTCCGCCGCTCGCGCTGTGGGTGCTCGGTTCGCGCCCGGTGGCCGAACTCACCGATCGGGCGATCTCGATCGTGGGGACACGGGCGGCGAGTGGGTACGGCGAGCACGTGACAGCGGAGATTGCGGGTGATCTCGCCGTCGACGGGTGGACGATTGTGTCGGGCGCAGCGTTCGGGGTCGACGGCGCCGCGCATCGTGCGGCGCTGGGTGTGGGGGGCCTGACGGTGGCGGTGCTGGCGTGTGGTGTGGATCGCGCGTACCCGGCGGGGCATGCGCGCTTGTTGCGGCAGATCGCGCAGAACGGTGCGGTGATCAGCGAGTACGCGCCGGGGACGACTCCGGCGAAACATCGGTTCCTGGCGCGGAACCGGTTGGTGGCGAGCCTGTCCGACGGGGTGGTCGTGGTGGAGGCCGGCTGGCGCAGCGGCGCCCGGAACACCGTGAGCTGGGCGCGCAAACTGGGGCGTCCGTGATGGCGGTGCCCGGTCCGGTGACGTCGGCGTCGTCGACCGGGTGCAATCGGATGATTCGGGAGGGTGAGGCGAGGTTGGTCGCGAACGCCGGTGACGTGGTGGAGGAGGCCGGGCCGATCGGGCTGCGGGACGGCCCCGAGGTGGTCCGCGATCTCGACGCGCTGTCGGGCGACGCCCTGCTGGTGTACGAGGCGTTGCCGGCCGTCGGACCGCGCGGGGTCCGGGAACTGTCCGAACTGTCCGGGGTCGCGGTGGAGCAGGTCCGCGCCGTGCTCCCGCTGCTGGAGATGGAGGGCTTCGTCGGCTCCGACGACACCGGATGGTCGCGGCAGCGGTGAGACGGGGCGGGCCCGGGGGCAGGCGATCTGAATACGTCCTCAGGCGTGGCCGGTGCTCCGCGCGTGCTGTGCCTCGACTTTCGCCCATTCCGTGCCGCGGTAATTGGCGAGGCGCAGTTCCTCGGCTTCGTCGAAGGTGTACCACTCGGTGCTCGGGCGGTCCGGCAGGACGCCGCGCAGGTACTCGCCGAGATAGTGCAGGGGACCTTCCCAGCCCGTTCCGACGCCATAGCAGCCCGTGTCCGGGTCGTTGCGGAAGACGTCGGCGACGGAGGCATGTTCCAACTCCAACCACGTCGCGTCCGGACCGTCTGCGGTCAGCCGGACCTCGACCTGGTCGCTGTAACCACGGTCGCCGGGCGGAGTCCACTGCAGCCGCAGCAGATGCGGGGCGTCGCAGGCCAGGATCTCTCCACTGGCCTGTCCCTGCAGGGCGAAGGAACCGCCCGCGCGCAGATCGCCGCTGAGCGGGAGGAAGAAGCGGTCGACGCGGTCCGGGGTCGTGATGGCATTCCAGACGTCGTCGATCGGCGCGTCGTAGCGTCGCCTGAGCACCGCCGTTCGCGCTGCACCCTCGGCGATGTCCCGGTTGCCCATGCTCCGCTGCACTGTCGTCAGGCTGGTGTCCTGACCGGCGATCTCGTTCACTGTCGGTCTCCTTCTGTCGATGATCCGGGGTGTGCGGCTCGGCTCGGCCGGGGATCGTGACGACTCCCGCGGGCGAGTTCGGTGGCCAGGGCGTCGAGCGGCTGGCTCCAGAACCGGCGGAACCCGTCGAGCCATCGATCCACTTCCTGCAGCGGTGCAGGCTCGACCGCGTAGAGACGTCTGGTGCCTTCGCGCCGGACGGTGGCGAACCCGTTCTCCCGAAGCACCCGCAGGTGTCCGGACACCGTCGGCTGTGAGATCCCGAACTCGGCGGCTGCGACGTCGGTCACCTGACCGGCCGAGAGTTCGCCCTCGGACAGGAGCTCCATGATCCGCCGCCGAACGGGGTCGCCGAGTACGTCGAACGCGTGCACACCCCCTTTGTATCGGCTGTCGCCAATATAGGCAAGGGCCGAAGCGGCGCGGTTCGATTCTTCGTCGCGCTCCGGCCTGCGCACAGGGTGAGTCGAACCGTCCGATCGGCGACGAGGTGGAGTAGAAACGTCTCAGGAACGCACCTCGCACATCGCATGCGATACCCACAGGTGGGTCAGCGTCACGTCAGGAGTGAGATATGGGGTCAGCCGAGGATTTGTGGCGGAACTTCGTCGCGCACGTGTTGAGCTTGTTGTTCGCTTCCGGCTCGTAAACGACTCCGGCCGCGGCCGGCAGCCTCTCCTGTACCGTAGTTAGGTAACACTAACCAACTTGAGTTCATTGGAGAGATGCCTGTGGCAAAGCCGACCGCAACACTGACCGTGCTCCGGACCGAATGGCTGACCCCGCACATGGTGCGGGTAGTCCTCGGGGACCCGGGATTCGACAGCTTCGTTCCCAACGCCTTCACCGACGCGTACGCGAAACTCGAATTCGGAAGCCCCGAAGCGCCGGTCCTGCGCACCTACACGATCCGGTCCGTGGACCCGGCGGCGCGGGAGATCGCGATCGACTTCGTAGTCCACGGCGACGCCGGCGTCGCCGGACCGTGGGCTGCGTCCGCGGCGGCCGGTGACGTCCTGACGCTGCGCGGCCCCGGAGGGGCATTCGCGCCGGACCCGGCGGCCGACTGGTACCTGTTCGCGGGCGACGAGACCGCGATTCCTGCCATCTCGGCGTCCGTCGAGAACCTCGACGCGTCGGCGGTGGGGAGGGTGATCATCGAGGTCGCAGGCCCGGACGACGAGATCGCCTTCGACGCGCCCGCGGGTGTCGACGTCACGTGGATCCACCGCGGCGACACGGCGGACCGGATCGGGGACGAGGCGTCGGGAGACAACGCCCCCCTCGTCGCCGCGGTCCGCGACGCCGAATGGCTGCCCGGAAACGCGCACGTGTTCATTCACGGTGAGGCGCAGGCCGTGATGCACAACCTCCGCTCCTACGTGCGCAACGAGCGGGGCGTCCCCGCTCGTTCCGCGTCGATCTCCGGATACTGGCGCCGCGGTCGCACCGAGGAAGGCTTCCGGGTGTGGAAGTCCGAGCTCGCAGCGAGCGAGGGTGCCTCCCGCTGACACGCTGACACGGCGGACGCGCTACGACGTGCGCGTCCGCCGGGTCAGCACCAGCAGCGACAGCATGGCCACGGCGCCCGCCGACGGGATCGCGACGGCCATCGGCACGGCACTGTCGGGTCCGGCGATCCCGACCAGCGGCGAGACCACCGCGGCGAGCCCGAACTGACCTGCCCCGAGGAGTGCGGACCCGGTGCCGGACGCCTTGGTCACCTCGCCCTGAGCCAGCGCCGTCGCGTTGCCCATCACGAAACCGATGCTCGACACCGAGACGAACAGCGGGATCAGGATCGCCCACCAGGGCGGCGAATCGATCGTTGCCGCGGCGAGCAGCAGCACGGCGCCCGCCACCAGGAGCAGCGTGACCCCGAAGCCGAGCAACTGCCGCGCATGGAACGTGCCGACGAGCCGTGTGTTCACGATCGCTGCGCTCACCATGCCCGCCGCGTTCACCGCGAACACCATCGAGAACTGCCCCGGACTGAGGCCGAGGACGTTCTGCACGACGAACGGGGACGCGGAGATGTACGAGAACAGCGCGACGAATCCGAACATGAACGTGAACGCGTAACCCAGGTACACGCGGTTGCCGACGACGTAGTGCAGGTTCCGCACGAGTGCCGTGAGCCCGCCGCCGTGCCGGTGTTCCTCGGGAAGCGTCTCCGGGACGAGGATCAGCACCCCCGCGAACATCGCTACCCCGGCTGCGGTGAGGACCCAGAAGATCCCTCGCCAGCCGACCGGCCCGAGCAGGGCCCCACCCAGCAGCGGCGCGACCACCGGTGCGACGCCGCCGATGATCATCATGATGCTGAAGAGCCGGGCGGCGCTGTCGCCGCGGGCCCGGTCGGCGATGCAGGCGCGGGCGAGCACGATCGCCGCGCCGCCGCTCAGTCCCTGGAAAAGTCGTGCGGCGATGAGGGTTTCGACGGTCGGGGCGAGAGCGCAGGCCATCGCGGCGAGGGTCGTCACGACGGTGGCGCCGATCAGCAGGCGACGGCGACCGAGGCCGTCCGACAACGGACCGACCACGAGCTGCCCGATCCCGAGCCCGGCCATGAATGTGGTCAACGTCAGCTGCACGCTCGGCGCCGACGTGTTCAGGCTCTCCGTCATCAGGGGGAGCCCGGGGAGATACATGTCGGTGGCGAGTGGAGCGATCGCGGACAGTAACGCCAGAACACACAACATCGGGATGGAGATCGTTCGCTGCACAAAGGAACTCTAGTGGCGCGGCTGCTTGATTCATGTCCCGCCCGAGTCGACTGCTGCCTCTCTCAGCAGCGATCTGCCGGCACCGTTGGAGCTGGTACTCGAGGCGTGCACCCGGTATGTCGGGCTCGAACGCGGCCGATCGCCGCACACCGTGAAGGCGTACGCCGCGGACGCCAAGTCGCTGCTGCTGCACTGGTTGTCGACGGCACCGGACGCACACCTCGGAGAGCTCGACATCCAGGTGCTGTGGTCGTGGCCGGCGCGCCGGTCGACGGCCGGCATCGCCGGGACCTCACTCGCCCGGCGGATGCCGTCGGTGCGCAACTTCACAGTCTGGCTGCTGCGGACCCGGCGCATCGCCACCGATCCCGGCGCGCCCGGCTGGGCGCCGCGAAGGTCCATCGGGCACTGCGGCCGGCTGCGTCACACGGCGGCGACGCACCTCCTCGAGGGCGGCGCCGACCTGCGCCCGGTGCAGAACTGCTCGGGCACGCCGGCCTCGCCGCCACCCAGGTCTACACGCACGTGTCCGTGGCGAGGCTGCGTGCGGTGCACGATCAGGCGCGCCCCCGGGCCTGACCCGGTTTGGTAGCGTCGCCCCACGAATCTGCAGTTGTTTCTGCACTATCCCGGGGGAACAGTGGACCGCGAAGACTTGACTCGATCGCAACCGTCCTGGCTGAACGACGGTGGCGGCACCGCGGTGGGCGATGCCACGGCGGATCCGTGGGGGCAGCCGTCCTGGGACGACCCCGCTCCTGCGCCGAGTCAGCATCAGGTGACCAATCAGGATCTGGTTGCGGATGCGCTCCTCGAGCGAGCGCGCAAGGCGCCGAGCCGGGGATGGCGGCGCGGGCTGCACCGGCTCACCGGGGGAACGGTGAACCTGGGTGAGTCGGCCGGGGAGGCTCGTGACGCCGCACTCCTCGACCGGATCCGGCAGCCGATCCAGGGGGACTATCGAATTGCGTTCCTGTCCTTGAAGGGCGGCGTCGGGAAGACGACGACCACGATCGGGCTCGGATCGACGTTCGCGTCGCTGCGCGGCGACTGCGTGATCGCCGTCGACGCCAACCCCGACTTCGGGACGCTCGCGCAACGGGTGCCGGTGCAGACACATTCGACCGTCCGCGACCTCATCGCGGCCGAGGCGGACATCCGGCGCTATTCGGACGTGCGGGCTCACACGTCGCAGGCGCCGAGCCGCCTCGAGGTGCTCGCGAGCGAGCAGGACCCGGCGATCTCCGAGGCGTTCAGCGAGGACGACTACCGGCGGGCCATCGACATCCTGCAGGTGTACTACAACATCATCCTCACCGACTGCGGCACCGGGATCATGCATTCGGCGATGAACGGCGTTCTGCAACTCGCCAATTCCCTGGTGCTGGTGAGTTCGCCCGCGATCGACGGCGCCCGCAGTGCCGCCGCCACACTGGACTGGCTTCAGCACCACGGTTACGGGCACCTCGTGTCCCGCACCGTCGTCGTGATCAGTGCCGCCCGGCCCGGCTCGAGCATGATCGACATGACGGAACTGACCAACCATTTCCTGCTCCGGTGCCGTGCGGTGAAGGTGGTGCCGTTCGACGAGCATCTCGCCGAGGGCTCCGTCGTGGATCTGGATCTGCTGCGTCCCGAGACGCGCAAGGCGTTCGTGGAACTCGCCGCGATGGTCGCGGACGACTTCCCGGAGTCGGCGGGCAGACACGCCGTCGCTGAGTGGCGTTAGCCGCGACTATCTGCCCTGAGTGGCGCTAGCCGCGACTATCTGCCCTGAGTGGCGCTAGCCGCGACGATTTGCCCTGAGTGGCGCTAGCCGCCGCGATCACGGGGCCCGACGGGGAGGAGCCGTACCGGCGCCGTCCGGACGAGTCCGAGTGGGTCGAGGTATTCGCGGTCGCGGCGCAGACCCCAGTGCAGGCACGCGGCGACGGGGGCGATGCAGCCCGGGTGCCCGGGTTCGAGTGTGCCGAGGACGGTGCCGCGGCCGACGCGCAGCCCGGCGGTGACCCGGGCGGTCACCGGTTCGTACGTGGTGCGCAGACCTCCCGGGTGGTCGACCGAGACGACGGGTTTACCCGCGACCGTGCCTGCGAACACCACCACGCCCGCGCCCGCGGACAGCACCGCCTCGTCGGGCACGCCACCCAGATCCACGCCGCGATGGCCGGGAAGCCAGTCGTGCTCGGGATTGTCGAAGGCCCGCACCACGCGAGGCCGCGGGTGCAGTGGCCAGTCGAAGTCCCCGGTCGGCGCGGCTTCGGCGGGCGGGGAGAGGAGTACCGCGGCGCCCAGGAGGGTCGTCGCCGTGACCGTCGCGGTCAGGACCCGCAGGATCGTCCCGAACTTCGTCATGGCTCGACGATCCCGCACGTCGGGGCGAATATCGGGCGGCGGGCGACATTGTGGATGGATCCTGATTCGTCCACAGATTTCGCAGAACCCTTGCACGCGTGGACCGGGTGTGGCAGGGGCGGTTAGGGCGTGGGACGTGGAGGCCGTACACTGATCGAGCGGTCTGTGTTCGCACAGTCCGACTTCGCGCGTCCGCGCAGTGTACGGATCGTCGGCTGGTCTCGCATTTCGATGTGAGTCCGACGGTTCACGGGCGCCAGGGCGGAACGTCACCGACGTTCGGCATCAACCGGCAATGAAAGAGAGATACACAGCCATGGCTGTCGTAACAATGAAGCAGCTGCTGGACAGCGGCACGCACTTCGGTCACCAGACCCGTCGCTGGAACCCGAAGATGAAGCGATTCATCTTCACCGACCGCAACGGCATCTACATCATCGACTTGCAGCAGACGCTGACGTACATCGACAAGGCGTACGAATTCGTCAAGGAGACCGTTGCCCACGGCGGCACCGTCCTCTTCGTCGGCACCAAGAAGCAGGCCCAGGAGTCCATCGCGGCCGAGGCCACTCGCGTCGGGATGCCCTACGTCAACCAGCGCTGGCTCGGCGGCATGCTCACCAACTTCACCACCGTCCACAAGCGTCTTCTCCGCCTCAAGGAGCTCGAGGCGATGGAGCAGACCGGTGGCTTCGAGGGTCGCACCAAGAAGGAAATCCTCATGCTCACGCGTGAGATGACCAAGCTGGACCGCACCCTCGGCGGTATCCGCGACATGGCCAAGGTCCCCTCCGCGGTGTGGGTCGTCGACACCAACAAGGAGCACCTGGCGGTTGCCGAGGCGCGCAAGCTGAACATCCCGGTCATCGCGATCCTGGACACCAACTGCGACCCCGACCTCGTCGACTACCCGATCCCGGGCAACGACGACGCCATCCGCAGCGCCGCCCTGCTCACCAAGGTCGTCGCTTCCGCGGTGGCCGAGGGCGTGCAGGCCCGTGCCGGACTGAGCTCCGACAAGGACGCGAAGCCCGAGGCCGGCGCCGGTGAACCCCTCGCCGAGTGGGAGCAGGAACTGCTCTCGCAGGCAGCGCCCGCAGCAGAGGCCGCTCCCGCAGCTGAGGCACAGGCGGCTCCGGCTGCCGAGGCCCCCGCAGCAGAGGCTCCCTCCACCGAGGCCTGATCCGATGCACACGGCCCTGACCAAGAGATCTTTGGTCAGGGCCGTTTCACGGTCTGCCCCGAGTACTACCCTGACTTACGTCCCAACAGACATATGAGGAGGCTCGCTCACCATGGCGAACTACACCGCCGCTGACGTCAAGCGGCTCCGCGAGCTCACCGGCTCCGGAATGATGGCCTGCAAGAACGCTCTCGCTGAGGCCGAGGGCGACTTCGACAAGGCTGTCGAGCAGCTGCGCATCAAGGGCGCCAAGGACGTGGGCAAGCGTGCCGAGCGCACCACGGCCGAGGGCCTGGTCGTTTCCAAGGACGGCGTCCTGCTCGAGCTCGACTGCGAGACGGACTTCGTCGCGAAGAACGAGGACTTCCTGAAGCTCGCGGAGTCGATCGTCACGGTCGCCGCCGCTGCGAAGCCGGCCGACGTCGACGCCCTCAAGGCGCTCGAACTCGACGGCAAGACGGTCGACACCGTCATCCAGGAGCAGTCCGCGAAGATCGGCGAGAAGCTCGTCCTGAGCAAGATCGCCTCGTTCGACGGACCGGTCGCGGTCTACCTGCACAAGCGCAGCGCCGACCTGCCGCCCGCCGTCGGCGTCCTCGTCGAGTACACCGGTGAGGGCGACGCTGCTGCGGAGGCCGCTCGCGGCGCCGCGATGCAGGTCGCGGCGCTCAAGGCCAAGTACGTCACGCGCGACGAGGTCCCCGAGGACATCGTCGCCAACGAGCGTCACATCGCCGAGGAGACCGCGCGCGCCGAGGGCAAGCCGGAGCAGGCTCTGCCGAAGATCATCGAAGGCCGCGTCAACGGCTACTTCAAGGACGTCGTGCTGACCGAGCAGTCCTCGGTCCAGGACTCCAAGAAGTCCGTCAAGGCGATCCTCGACGAGGCCGGTGTGACCATCAAGCGCTTCGTCCGCTTCGAGGTCGGTGCTTCGTAACTGCTCGTGTGAGTCGTATGGCCCCGTCGGACGAGTGCGCTCGCCCGGCGGGGCCTACGTATACCGCCACCGTCCTGATGAGGCAGGATGAGGATGGCCGTCTGAATGGGCCGGGTAGCCGCGTGGGTGCGCTCGGCCGCTGTCGAAATCGACGAGTGCTGTGGAACTGAGGAGAGCAATGTCCGAACCAGCCAACGAACGTACGGGATTCCATCGAGTCCTTCTCAAACTCGGCGGAGAAATGTTCGGTGGTGGCAAGGTCGGTCTCGACCCCGACGTGGTGACCAAGGTCGCGGAGCAGATCGCCGAGGTCGTGCGATCCGGGGTGCAGGTGGCGGTGGTCATCGGCGGCGGCAACTTCTTCCGTGGTGCGGAGCTGCAGCAGCGAGGTCTGGACCGCGCGCGTTCCGACTACATGGGCATGCTCGGCACCGTCATGAATTGCCTTGCTCTGCAGGACTTCCTGGAGAAAGAGGGCATCGACAGCCGCGTGCAGACGGCGATCACCATGGGTCAGGTGGCGGAACCGTACATTCCGCTGCGCGCCCAGCGTCACCTCGAGAAGGGACGCGTCGTGATCTTCGGCGCCGGCATGGGCATGCCGTACTTCTCGACCGACACGACCGCGGCGCAGCGGGCCCTCGAGATCGGCGCCGAGGTGGTGCTGATGGCCAAGGCCGTCGACGGTGTGTTCACCGCGGACCCGAACCTCGACCCGAACGCCACGATGTACACGCAGATCACGCACCGTGAGGTCATCGAACAGGAGCTGAAGGTGGCCGACGCGACGGCCTTCAGCCTGTGTATGGACAACCAGATGCCGATCATGGTGTTCAATCTGCTGACCGAGGGGAATATCGCTCGGGCGGTGTCCGGTGAGAAGATCGGAACGCTCGTCAAGTCATGACGCGCGTGCCACGCTCGACACAGGGTTTTCCCGAAACAGAGGCAGTGACGAATCGATGCAGAACGACATGGAGGAACAGCCGTGATTGATGAAGCTCTCTTCGAAGCCGAGGAGAAGATGGAGAAGGCTGTCACGGTGGCCAAGGACGATCTCGGATCGATCCGAACGGGCCGCGCGAATCCTGGCATGTTCAACCGCATCGGGATCGACTACTACGGCGCGTTCACCCCGATCACGCAGCTCGCCAGCATCAACGTGCCGGAAGCGCGACTCGTCGTCGTCAAGCCGTACGAGGCCTCGCAGCTGAATGCCATCGAGACGGCGATCCGGAACTCCGACCTGGGCGTGAACCCGTCCAACGACGGAAACCTGATCCGCATCTCCGTTCCCCAGCTCACCGAGGAACGACGCCGCGAACTGGTGAAGCAGGCCAAGTCGAAGGGCGAGGACGCGAAGGTGTCCGTGCGCAACGTGCGCCGCAAGGCGATGGACGAGCTGTCCCGGATCCAGAAGGACGGCGAGGCCGGCGAGGACGAGGTGGGGCGGGCCGAGAAGGAACTCGACAAGACGACCGCCCGGTACGTCGCGCAGGTGGACGAACTGGTGAAGCACAAGGAAGCCGAGTTACTGGAAGTTTAGTCACGAGACGAGGAGTGGATCGGGGACAGTGACCGTGCCAGCAGAACACGGGACCCCAGGGGGACCCATCTCCGAGGGCGACCCCTCGGGACCGGTCTCCGAGGGGAAGCCCGCGCCGGAACCGGCCACGGCCGCGAAGTCCAAGGCCGGGCGTAACCTCCCCGCGGCGATCGGCGTCGGCGTCGGGCTCGGCGTCGCGCTCATCCTGATCCTCGTCTACGTGCCCCTCGTGTGGATCGGGGTGGTCGCGGTCGCGATGGCCGTCGCCACGTGGGAGGTCACGAAGCGGCTCCGCGAGGCCGGCATCAGCGCCCCCCGGATCCCGCTGATCGCCGGGGGGCAGGCGATCCTGTGGCTCGGGTGGCCGTTCGGCCCGGTCGGAGTGCTCAGTGCCTTCGCGGGCACGGTGCTGGTCTGCATGGTCTGGCGCCTGTTCGACCACGGGTTGAAGGCGACGCCGCAGAACTTCCTCCGGGACACCGCGATCACCGTGTTCGTGGCGTCCTGGATTCCGTTGCTGGCGTCGTTCGCCGTGCTGATGGTGCTGCAGGACGACGGCGCCGGGCGGGTGTTGTGCCTGATGATCGGCGTGGTCTGCTCCGACGTCGGTGGTTATGCGGCGGGTGTGCTGTTCGGCAAGCATCCGATGGTGCCGGCGATCAGCCCCAAGAAGTCGTGGGAAGGGTTCTTCGGCTCGCTGCTGTTCTGCGTGATCGGAAGCCTGCTGACGGTCACGCTGATCCTCGACGAGAACTCGATGATCGGTGTGCTCCTCGGTGTCGTGCTGGTGGTCACCGCCACGCTCGGCGATCTCATCGAATCCCAGGTCAAGCGCGAGCTGCAGATCAAGGACATGGGCACTCTGCTTCCCGGGCACGGTGGGATCATGGACCGTCTCGATTCCCTGCTGCCGTCGGCGTTCGTGACGTGGCTGGTGCTCACGGTCCTCGTGTGACCGCGCTGTCGTGACCATTCCCAGCCCGAACATCTGGCACTGGCCGGAGTGGTACGAGGTGGAGAACCGTGCCCAGGACGTGGACGGTGCGATCTTCCGGCACCTGCGCGGGGCCGTGGGCTGGACGGGCGGCGTCGTCGCGGACGTGGGCTGCGGCTCCGGTTTCCATCTCCCGGTCTTCGCGGAGTCCGCGGCCACGGTCTACGGCATCGAACCCCATCCGCCGCTGCTGGAACGGGCCCGCGCCCGCGTGGGGCACCTGCCGAACGTCCGCGTGCTCGACGGCTCCGCGGAGGGCATACCCCTGGGCGGTGCGTCCGTCGACGTCGTGCACGCGCGGACCGCGTACTTCTTCGGACCGGGCTGCGGCCGTGGAATTCGCGAGGCGATGCGGGTGCTGCGCCCGGGCGGCGCACTGGTCGTGGTCGATCTCGACGCGACGGCCCACCCCTACGGACAATGGATGCGAGCCGACCTGCCGCACTACCACCCGGCGGCCGTGGAGGACTTCTTCGCGGCGCAGGGGTTCGACCTGGCCCGAGTGGAGACACGATGGCGCTTCCCGAACCGGGAAGCGCTGCGCGCAGTCCTCGGCATCGAGTTCACGAAGAAGACGGCGTCCACGGCATTCGCGCAGACCCCCGGCGTGGCTCTCGACGTGCGCTACCGCGTGCACGTCCGCCGAAAGCCCGCCGGGCTGGAACTGCTCTGACCGGTGTCGTTACCGCGGTGCGATGTGGAAGAGCTTGGCGAGCGCGTTGATCTTCTTGGCCTTCGCCAGCTTGGGGAGGTCGCTGCCGTCCCGTACCCGGGAACCGTCCTCGCCGAGGTCCGCGATCACGTCGCGTGCCCATTCGGCCTCGGCCGGGGACGGACTCAGTGCGTCGTTGACCGGAGCCGTCTGCGCGATGGTCATGCACAGCTTCCCGGTCATGCCCATCGACAGGGTGAGCGCCGACGCGCGGATCAGCGCGTCGATGTCGGTGCCGAGGGTGGGGCCGTCGATCGGCGGTGCGATCCGGGCGGCCCGGCTGGCGACCGTCAGCCGGGAGCGGGGATACGCCATCGCCAGCGGTGAGTCGTCCATGCCGGTGTCGCGACGGAAGTCGCCGCTGCCGAACGCCAGGCGGAAGGTGGCCTCCGTCCGGGCGATCTCGGGTGCGGCCTCGAGCCCCATCGCGGATTCGACGAGAGCGAGCACCTTCGTGCCCTCGGGGAGTCGCTCGGCGGTCGCGTCGACCTGCATCCCGCTCTCGGTCTTGGCGAGCATGACGCCCTCGAGTCCGGGCACACCGTGCAAGGCTGCCAGGTCGTCCGCCCAGTAGGGCGTGGTGGCGTCGTTGATCCGCACCCACGCGCGGCGGTTCTCGCCGAGCCACGCGACCACGTCGGCCCGGGCCCGGGGTTTGCGGTCGGGAGTGACGGCGTCCTCGAGGTCGAGGATCACCGCGTCGGCGGCGCTGGTGTGTGCCGCCTCGAAACCTTCGGGTTTGCCGGCGGGAACCAGCAGCCAGGATCGTGCTTGTTCAGCTGCGATGCGCGGTGCCACAGTCGTCTCCATGTCGGCCTTCACAGTCGTGCCGTTCCGGTGATATCCACGACAGTAATTCTGCTCGCAAGGCGGCGGCGCAATCCACTTGCGTAACTATTGTTCAGTTAGAAATTACTGTTCAGACGTCGCTGCCGGTTCGCCGCCCGCCGGATCTGGATGATGCGGACACCGCCCGCGAGGGCCATGATCACCGCGCCCGCAATCGCCGCGAACAGCAGAGTGACGCCCAGCGGGAGCGTGAAATCCCAGGCGAACAGCTCGAGGGTCACGCTGTCGAGGTTCTGCAGAATGAACACGAGAAGCAGTACCAGAACGACGATTCCGATCACCAGGCCGGTCCAGGTGGCACCCACCCGCGTGTGCTTGATGCCTTTGCGGCGGGCGATGTCGGGATGCTCGGTGCCTGCCGGTGACGTGTCGGGCTGTGCCGGGTCCGTCGGCGCCGCTCCGGTACCGGGACCACGACCGGCCGGGACGTCCGGTGGGAAGTTCGAGGGGTCGTCCGGTGTTGTCGACATGAGTTGATCTTCACCCACCTGGGCGGGTTCCGCATGCGCATCGGGCGGCGAAACAACGTCGATCAGGCATCCGCACGACAACGACCCCCGAATCAATGGGACAATGGAGAAACTATGGCTGTCTCGCTTCCCCTCGTTTTCACCGCGCCCCGGCGTGGGATGCCCCCCAAGCATCTCGCGGACCTCGACTCCACCGAGCGGCGGGAGGCCGTCAAGGAGCTGGGTCTGCCCGGGTTCCGGGCCGACCAGCTGGCCCGGCAGTACTACGCGCGGCTCGAGGCGGATCCGGAGAAGATGACCGACCTCCCGGCCGCCGTGCGCGAACAGGTGGGCGCGGCGCTGTTCCCGACGCTGCTCACCCCCGTCAAGCACCTGGCCTGCGACGGTGGCGACACCCGCAAGACGCTCTGGAAGGCGAACGACGGGACGCTGCTGGAAAGCGTCCTCATGCGCTACCCCGACCGCGCGACGCTGTGCATCTCCAGTCAGGCCGGGTGCGGAATGGCGTGCCCGTTCTGCGCGACCGGTCAGGGCGGGCTGCAACGCAACCTGTCGACCGCCGAGATCGTCGACCAGGTGCGTGCCGCGGCCGCGGCCCTGCGCGACGGTGACGTCCACGGCGGTCCGGGCCGGTTGTCGAACGTCGTGTTCATGGGCATGGGGGAGCCGCTCGCCAACTACAAGCGCGTGGTCGCCGCGGTCCGCCGCATCACCTCGCCCGCCCCCGACGGCCTCGGGTTGTCGCAACGCTCGGTGACGGTGTCGACGGTGGGGTTGGCGCCCGCGATCCGCAAGCTCGCGGACGAGGACCTCAGCGTGACGCTCGCCGTGTCCCTGCACACCCCGGACGACGAACTGCGCGACACCCTGGTCCCCGTGAACAACCGCTGGTCGGTGGCGGAGGTCCTGGACGCCGCCCGCTACTACGCGGACAAGTCCGGTCGCCGGGTCTCCATCGAGTACGCGCTGATCCGGGACGTGAACGATCAGCCGTGGCGCGCCGACATGCTGGGTAAGAAACTGCGCAAGGCGCTCGGACCGCTGGTGCACGTGAATCTGATCCCGCTGAACCCCACACCGGGCAGTGAGTGGGACGCGAGCCCGAAGCCGGTGGAGAAGGAATTCGTCCGGCGCGTGCTGGCACAGGGTGTGTCCTGCACGGTGCGGGACACTCGCGGCCAGGAGATCGCCGCCGCCTGCGGCCAGCTCGCGGCCGAGAACTGAGTATTTCGTCACGCAGGCCGATACGACGAAACCCCTCGTCCCCGAGTTATCGGAGACGAGGGGTTTCGTTCGTGGTTCGGTATTACCGGGGCTTGCGCCGCAGGACGATGTCACGAATGAGGATGAAGAACATCACGGCTGCGCACGCGATCAGCCACAGGTCCTCGACCAGGCCGGTGTGGTTGCCGATGATCATGAGCAGCAGGAACACGGCGAAGAACCATCCGAAGAACCGGAACGTCTTCGGCGCCTCACCGCTCCAGCCCCATGCCGCCGACGGGACCTCCGCGGTGTCGATGTGTGCGGCCACGATGGGGTCGCTGGACGAGGGCTCCAACTGGGTACCGGCCACGATCGATCCTCCTGCAGATTCGGTTGCGCTACTCGACATATCGTGACATACGACTGCCCGTCGTATGTAGTGGGGCCATCCATGGCGGGCGGTCCGCATTCGATCAGGAACAATGGGCAGGTGATCAGGAACAATGGGCAGGTGGATGAAAACAGGCCCACTCGCGTCCTGCTGCTCGGCAGCACAGGTTCGATCGGCACCCAGGCGTTGGAGGTGGTGGCCGCCAACCCGGACAAGTTCACGGTGGTGGGGCTCGCGGCCGGTGGCGGAAACGTCGAACTGCTGGCCCGGCAGATTCGCGAGACGGGTGTGTCGTCCGTTGCAGTCGCGGATCCGGGCGCGGCGGCCTCGCTGGCTCTGCCCGGCGTGCTGAGCGGACCGGGCGCCGTCACCGAACTCGTGCGGACGACGGAAGCGGATGTCGTGCTCAACGCACTGGTCGGTTCGCTGGGCCTGGAGCCGACCCTGGCCGCGCTCGGGTCCGGGGCGCGGCTCGCGCTGGCCAACAAGGAGTCGCTCGTCGCAGGCGGGCCACTCGTGACGGCGTCCGCGGCGCCGGGACAGATCGTGCCGGTCGACTCCGAGCATTCGGCGCTGGCCCAGTGCCTGCGCGGTGGCAGCGCGGACGAGGTGGACCGCCTGGTCCTCACCGCCTCCGGCGGACCGTTCCGAGGCTGGACGGCCGACCGGCTGGAATCGGTGACACCCGAGCAGGCCGGCGCCCACCCCACGTGGTCGATGGGGCCGATGAACACGCTGAACTCGGCGACCCTCGTCAACAAGGGGCTCGAACTGATCGAGACCCACCTGCTGTTCGGCGTCGACTACGACCGGATCGACGTCACCGTGCACCCGCAGTCCATCGTGCACTCGATGGTCACGTTCACCGACGGCTCGACGCTCGCGCAGGCCAGCCCACCCGACATGAAGCTCCCGATCGCGCTGGCCCTCGGCTGGCCGCACCGAGTGGCGGGCGCCGCCGCGGCCTGCGACTTCAGCACCGCATCCACCTGGGAATTCGAGCCACTCGACTCGCAGGTTTTCCCCGCCGTCGACCTCGCCCGCGAGGCGGGCAAGGGTGGGGGATGCCTCACCGCCGTCTACAACGCTGCGAACGAGGTCGCCGCTCAGGCATTCTTGGACGGGATCATCCGGTTCCCGCGCATCGTCCGCACCGTCGCCTCCGTGCTGTCCGAGGCGGACGAGTGGTCGGCGCCACCGGCTACCGTGGAAGACGTACTGGCCGCCGACGGCTGGGCACGTGAGCGAGCACGTCAGCTCGTGAAGCAGGAAGGCTAGAACTGCATGGTGTTCGCAGTGGGCGTTGTTCTCTTCGCCCTCGGGATCGCGTTGTCGATCGCACTTCACGAAGCGGGGCACATGTGGGTGGCGCAGGCCACCGGCATGAAGGTCCGCCGGTACTTCATCGGCTTCGGACCCAAGGTCTTCTCCTTCCGCCGCGGTGAGACCGAGTACGGGCTCAAGGCGCTCCCGCTCGGCGGGTTCTGCGACATCGCCGGGATGACGGCGCTGGACGAACTCGAACCGGACGAAGAAGACCGGGCCATGTACAAGAAGCCCACCTGGAAGCGCCTTGCGGTGATGTCCGGCGGCATCGGCATGAACTTCGTCCTCGGCCTCGTGCTGGTGTACGTCCTCGCCGTCGGCTGGGGCCTGCCCGATCTGAACCGGTCCACCGACGCGGTCGTCGGGTCGGTCGGGTGCGCGGCGCCGACCCAGGGTCCCGGCCCCGACTTCGCCCTGTCCGAGTGCACCGGCCCGGGCCCCGCCGAGCAGGCGGGCATCAGGACCGGCGACGTCATCACCGCGGTCGACGGCAAGGACACGCCGACGTTCGCCGACGTGGCCGCCGCGACCCGGCCGCTGTCCGGTCCGGTCGACTTCACGATCGAGCGGGACGGCGAGGAGCAGACGATCGTCGTCCCGGTCCAGCAGGTGCAGCGCTGGGTCCAGGAGAAGGGCGAGACCGAACCGCACGAGGCGACCGTCGGTGCGATCGGTATCGGCGCGACCCCGAGCGTCGTCGAGCACTCGGCCCTCTCCGCGGTTCCCGCGTCGTTCGAGTTCACCGGCGACATGTTCGTGATGACCGCCGAGCGGATGGTGCAGATGCCGAGCAAGGCCGTCGACCTGTGGCACGCGGTCACCGGCGGCGAACGCGACCCGGAGACCCCGATCTCGGTGTACGGCGCGAGCGTCATCGGCGGTCAGATCGCCGAACAGGGCATCTGGGAAGCATTCGTGCTGCTGCTGGCGAGCCTGAACTTCTTCCTCGGAATGTTCAACCTGCTTCCGCTGCTGCCGCTCGACGGCGGGCACATGGCGGTCACCGTGTACGAACGGGTCCGGGACTGGTTCCGCAGCAGGCGCGGGCTTCCGCGCGGCGGACCCGTCGACTACATGAAGCTCCTGCCCGTCACCTATGTGGTGATCGTCATAGGCGGCGCATACATGCTCCTCACACTGACCGCCGACATCGTCAACCCGATCAAGCTCTTCCAGTGATCGCTAAACTCGGACTTGAAGCTACGAAAGAAGGCACCCACGTGACCAGCCCTGTCGGATTGGGTATGCCCGAAGGCCCGGCCGCCGTTCTCGCACCTCGCCGCAAGACTCGCCAGCTCCAGGTCGGATCTGTCGGTGTCGGCAGCGACTTCCCGGTATCCGTGCAGTCGATGTGCACCACCAAGACGCACGACGTCAACGCCACGCTGCAGCAGATCGCCGAACTCACGGCATCCGGTTGCGACATCGTGCGCGTCGCCTGCCCGCGGCAGGAGGACGCCGACGCGCTCGCGACCATCGCGAAGAAGAGCCAGATTCCGGTCATCGCCGACATCCACTTCCAGCCGCGGTACATCTTCGCCGCGATCGAGGCCGGCTGTGCCGCCGTCCGCGTGAACCCCGGCAACATCAAGGAGTTCGACGGACGCGTCAAGGAGGTCGCGAAGGCGGCAGGCGACGCAGGCATCCCGATCCGGATCGGCGTCAACGCCGGATCTCTCGACCCGCGGCTGATGCAGAAGTACGGCAAAGCGACGCCGGAGGCGCTCGTCGAGTCCGCGCTGTGGGAGGCGGGACTGTTCGAGGAACACGGGTTCGGCGACATCAAGATCTCGGTGAAGCACAACGACCCGGTGATCATGGTCGAGGCCTACCGGCAGCTGGCGGCGCAGTGCGACTACCCGCTGCACCTGGGGGTGACCGAGGCCGGTCCCGCGTTCCAGGGCACGATCAAGTCGGCGGTGGCGTTCGGCGCGTTGCTGGCCGACGGCATCGGCGACACCATCCGGGTGTCGCTGTCCGCCCCGCCCGCCGAGGAGATCAAGGTCGGCACGCAGATCCTGCAGTCGCTGAACCTGCGGCCCCGGAAGCTCGAGATCGTGTCCTGCCCGTCGTGCGGGCGCGCCCAGGTCGACGTGTACACGTTGGCCGACGAGGTGACCGCCGGACTGGAGGGTATGGAGATCCCGCTGCGCGTGGCCGTCATGGGGTGCGTCGTCAACGGTCCCGGTGAGGCCCGCGAGGCCGATCTGGGTGTCGCGTCCGGAAACGGCAAGGGACAGATCTTCGTCAAGGGCAAGGTCATCAAGACGGTGCCGGAGGCGCAGATCGTCGAAACGTTGATCGAGGAAGCGATGCGGATCGCAGAGGAGATGAAGGGCGACGCGACGTCCGGATCTCCCGTCGTGACGGTCAGCTGACCCGGTGCCCGCAGCGGGCTACGAAACGTCTCCCGTTTCCGGCGAGTTCGTGGCAATCTGGTGGGCAGGTCCACTAGCTGACAAGGTTGGGTAGATGCTCAAGCTCCTCGGTGCCAAACAGTTGAGCAGTCGGGACGCAGCACACGTGCTCCGCGTTCTCGACGCCGATCCTGTCGCCGCCTGCATGGTTGCCGCTCGCGTGGAAGAGGGCGGTATCGATCCCCGGATGATCCACGGAGAGTTGTGGAGTCGGGGCGGGCCGCTCGAATCGTTGTGCTTCTCCGGCGCGAATTTCGTGCCGCTGCGGGGCAGCATCGACGACATGCGGGCGTTCGCCGACCGCGCCTGTCGCACGCCGCGCATGTGCTCGTCGCTGGTCGGGCGGGCCGAG
Source organism: Rhodococcus sp. T2V (assembly GCF_029269925.1). Classification (NCBI taxonomy): domain Bacteria; kingdom Bacillati; phylum Actinomycetota; class Actinomycetes; order Mycobacteriales; family Nocardiaceae; genus Rhodococcus; species Rhodococcus sp. T2V. The sequence continues at coordinate 35,516 of NZ_JARJBD010000027.1, read as the reverse complement.
TTGACGTTGCCGTTGTGGGAGATGCTCGAGCTGGATTGGGGGCCTGCCCGCGAGGTCCGGCCCGATCAGCCGCTGCTGGCGCTGGCGAGTACGCCGCAATGCCGCCCGGATCCGTTGGTCCGCCAGGTGCGGATGCACGAACTCGAGCAGTACCTGCCTGCCGCGGTCGCGATGTTCATCGAGGAGGTCGGCATCGACCCCCGCGCCAACGACGGCGGTCGAGGATACCGGCGCCGTGTCGCCAATCTCATCGCCGCAGGCCGGGCGTGGGCGAGATTCGAGGACGATCAGGTGGTGTTCAAGGCCGAGGTCGGTTCGGTGTCCGCGCGGGTCGGGCAGATCCAGGGCGTCTGGGTGCACCCGATGTACCGCGGACACGGGTTCGGCGCGGCGGGCACCGCCACGGTCGCGGAGGCCGTCATCGCGGAGGGCCGCATCGCCAGTCTCTACGTCAACAGTTTCAACACGGTGGCCCGCAGCGCGTACGCACGCATCGGCTTCAGGCAGGTCGCGACATTCGCCACAATTCTCCTGGACTGACGCGCTGGCCCGCCTACCGTGTCGGCGGTGTCCGCCGACATAGCATGGGCGGCGATGAACCTGCGGCCACACTCTCGCTCCCGCGTCGTCCAGTCGATCGCCCTCTGCGGCGCCGCTGTGCTGACGGTGGGTCTCGCCGCGTGCACGCCGAGACCGGACGGTCCGGAACCGGCGGCGCAGGCGTTTCTGACGGCGTTCGCCGAGCAGGATTCGGAGCAGGCCGCCGACCTGTCGGACCGGCCGGACGTGGCCCGCCAGGCCCTCGAGTCCGCGTGGACGTCGCTGCAGGCCGAGTCGCTCGACGCCCGGACGACGGACGTCGACGTCAGCGGTGACACGGCCACCGTCGGGTACACGTACGAATGGCATCTGCCGAAGAACCGGGTCTGGACGTATTCGGGTGAACTGCAGATGGGGCGGCGCGGCGGCGACTGGGCCGTGCGGTGGAGTTCCACCAACGTCCATCCCCGGCTGGGGGACCGGCAGACGATGTCGCTGCGGTCCACCGCAGCCCCCCGGGCGCGGGTCAACGAGCATTCCGGTTCGGACGTCCTCGTCCCCGGCGTGGTGTACCGCGTGAAGTTCGATGCGGCGCAGTCGGGCAACGTGATCGGCAGCGCCCAGTCCCTCGCGTCGGCGCTCGTCACGTTCGACACCACGCTCACCGCGCAGTCGATCGCCGAATCGGCGACGGCGGTCAAGGGCGACTACCTCGTCACCCGGTTGCGGTCGGACGATTACGAACAGGTCGCCGGTGTGCTCGGCGCCATTCCCGGGGTGAGCGTGTCCGACGAGGCGGACCTCGTCGCGACCGACCGGAACTTCGCACCGGATCTGGTCGGCCAGGTGAAGAAGACCGTGATCGACGAAGTCGACGGCAAGGCCGGCTGGAGCGTGGTCACGGTCAACCAGAACGGGGTGGACACGGACGTGCTCACCGAGACGGCGCCGCAGACCTCCCCGTCGTTCTCGATCAGCCTGGACCGTCCTATCCAGATCGCCGCGCAGAACGCCGTCAATGCCCGCACCGACCAGACCATGATGGTCGTCATCCAGCCGTCGACCGGCGACGTGCTGGCCGTCGCGCAGAACAAGGCGGCGGACAAGGACGGACCGGTTGCGCTCACCGGCCTGTATCCGCCCGGTTCGACGTTCAAGATCATCACCGCCGGCGCCGCGATCTCCTCGGGCATCGCGACACCCGACACGATGGTGCCGTGTCCCGGACGCATCGAGATCGGTGAACGCAGCGTCCCGAACTACAACGAATTCGCGCTCGGCACCGTGCCCATGGCGACGGCGTTCGCCCGTTCGTGCAACACGTCGTTCGCGAAACTCGCCAGCGAGATGCGGCCCGACGCACTGACGGTCGCGGCATCGCAGTACGGAATCGGGCCCGACTACGACGTGGTCGGCCTGCCCACCGACTCGGGTTCGGTGCCGCCCGCCGACGACCTGGTGCAGCGGACCGAGGACGGGTTCGGTCAGGGCAAGGTGGTGGTCAGTCCGTTCGGGATGGCGTTGGCCGCGGCGACCATCGCACACGGTACGACGCCCGTGCCGCGGTTGATTGCGGGGCGGGAAACCAAGATCGACGGGGAACATCCGCCGATCAGCCCGGAGATGGTCGACGGGCTGCGCGGAATGATGCGCCTCGTGGTGACGAGCGGTACCGCCGAGCGGATCGAAGATCAGGGCGAGGTGTACGGCAAGACCGGTGAGGCCGAGGTCGAGGGCGGCTCGCACGCCTGGTTCGTCGGATACCGCGGCGACCTGGCGTTCGCGACACTGGTGGTGCGCGGCGGCAGTTCCGACAACGCCGTCGCCGTCACCCGCGACATGTTCGCCGCCCTGCCCGAGGGGTACTGACCCGGCCGCTGTCCACCGATCGGGGGACGCGGAATTCATCCTGTTCGGGGGCTGATCGGTGGACAGACTTCACCGTCGGCGCCGTCCATAGTTGGTTGCAGAAGGAAGAACCCGCACAGCCGGGATCGAAAAGCCAACGTGGACAGGAAGTCGGACCATGACCATCAGTGCAGAAGCGAATTGCGCGGAGACCGCGAACCGCACCCGGCGGGTGTTGTTCGTCGGGCGCCCGGGCGCCGGCACCGAGCTGACGCGGTGGGTTGCGTTGCGGCAGTGGGCTTCCGACCGTGGAGTCGAATCGATCACCGAATGTGAGGGGGACGTCGTCTGCGCGATCGCGACCGAGGACGTTCTGGACGGACTCTGTTCGCCATCCGATGCGATGGCGATGCAGCTGGCGCGGGCTCGAGGGGTGCCCTGCGTCGGCGTTCGCGACGCACACGTGCTCGAGGACGCGATCTGACATGTCATTCGAGATCATCGAGCGCGGCGAAACCCTCGTGGCCGGGCTGCCCGTGCGCAGCCCCCGGCGGGCGTTGGGACAGCTGAGCGACCCTCGTCTCGACCGCGCCTGGACGAGGGTGCTCCACCACGAGGTCGGCGGGCCGCTCGCGTCCACCTACATCGACTTCGCGCCCGACGTCGAGTCGTATTACACCCAGATCGTCGGGTACGAGTGCGCGACGGTGGACGACGCCACGCGGGGCCACGTCATTTCGCGGATCCCGCCCGGCACGTACGCGAAGTTCTCCTCGCGGGGCATGTTCCCGGACGTCATGTTGCGGCTGTGGGCGCAGGTCAGCGAGGCGGAGGCGCACGGCGACATCGAGCGGACGTACACCGGCGACCTCGAGGCGTATCCGCACGCCTACGCCGTCGACCTGTACATCCCTATCCGTGTGGACGGGTCCGCCGGACCGTCGAAGGCACCAGGTGAGTAGCGATGATCGAAATCGTCAAGAGGCAGGCCGAATCGTTCGTGGGCCTGACCATCCCCGAAGGAAAACCAGGGCGTCCGGGGCCGGGCCGGGAACTCGTCGACTTCACGGTGGAGCGGATCAGGGATCGGGGGATCTCCGAGATCTTCGTCGTCTACGCGGCATCCCCGCCGCCGCGCACGTTCACGGTCGTCGTCGGATACCCGTGCGATTCGACCGACAAGATGGAGCCCGGCGACGTCCTGGTTCGTGTGCGGTCCGGCTACTTCGCCCGATTCCGGTGCGAGGACGAATCGGAACCGGACGCGCTCGCCGAGACGTGGAGCGTCGCCGACTACGCGGCGGCGCGCGGCCGGATCGAACGCGCGTTCACCGAGGATCTGGAGGTGCATCATCCGGACGGGTCGGTCGAACTGTTCCTCTCGCTGCACTGAGCGGCGAACGGCCGGTCGCGGATGCGAAAACCAGTACTGCCGTTTCACTCGTGCTCGGCGAGTTTCTCGGGGTCGATCTCGGGCCCGCCCCTGCCGAGCCTCTTGTTCACGACGACGGTCCCGGCCCACAGCACGACACCGATTCCGAGGAGGATGCCCGCGATCTGGTACTGCACCGCGGGGCGGTCGGCGAAAGGAGTGACGAGGAAGCCGCACGTGAGGGCGCCGATGATGGGCAGGATGGTCGGTACCCGGAAATGCTTGTGCTCCACCGGTTGCCTGCGCAGGACGAGCACGGTGACATTGACGATGGTGAACACGCCCAGCAGCAGCAGCGCCGTCGTGCCGCCCAGTTCGGGGACCTCACCGACGAACGTGATGAGGCCGAACGCGAGGAGCGTCGTGAAGACGATCGCCACGTACGGGGTGCGCCTCGTGGAGTGCACGCGGCCGAGCGGGGGTGGCAGGACGCCCTCCCGGCTCATGCCGTACAGCAGCCGGCTCGCCATCAGCATGTTGATCAGCGCCGTGTTGGCGACGGCGAACATGGTGATGAACGCGAAGATCCCGATCGGGAAGCCGGGCGCCCCGGCCTGAACGACCTTCAGCAGCGGAGTGTCGCCCTCGCCGAGTTCGGCCACCGGCACCAGCGCGATCGCGGTGACCGACACGAACACGTAGATGCAGCCCGTGATGATGAGACCGGTCAGCAGGACCTTCGGGAAGATGCGGCTCGGTTCCTTGCATTCCTCGGCCATGTTGACCGAGTCCTCGAACCCGACCATCGCGAAGAACGCGAGGGCGGTTCCCGCGACGACCGCGCCGAGCGCGGATCGGTCGCCCGTGTCGAACGTGGTGACTCGCGAGAAGTCGCCGTCGCCGACGCCGAGGGCCCACAACCCGATCATGATGATGATCAGGAGTCCGGACAGTTCGACGCAGGTGAGCACGACGTTGGTCTTGACGCTCTCGCTGACCCCGCGGAAGTTGACGAGACCCACCAGCGTCATGAATCCGAGACCGAGCAGGGTGATGCCGATCCCGGTGGAGAAGTCGAGGTGGAACGCCTCGACGAAATTGGCCGCGAACGCCCGCGACGCCGTCGACGCGGACGTGATTCCCGAGCACATCACGGCGAACGCGACCATGTACGTGAGGAAGTGCACCCCGAACGCCTTGTGCGTGTACAGCGCGGCGCCGGCGGCCTTCGGGTACTTCGTGACCAACTCCAGGTAACTGAACGCGGTGATGATCGCGACCACGAACGCCACCAGGAACGGCAGCCACACCGCGCCCCCGACCTGATTGGCCACCTTGCCGGTGAGCGCGTAGATGCCGGTGCCGAGGATGTCGCCGACGATGAACAACAGGAGCAGACCCGGGCCCATGACCCGTTTGAGGCTCGGTTGTTCGGGCGAGTTCGAACCCGGGGTGTTCGAATTCGTGGCGTCCGTTGTCGATCCCATGACCCACCGCCTTTCGCTACCGCCTGCGCCCCTCGTTCGAGGAGGCGCGTTCGCTAGGGGAGCAGCCCGAGCCTGCGCGCGGTGACCACCGCCTCGTGCCGCGACCGTGCGTCGAGCTTGCTCATGGCGCTGCGCAGATAACTCTTCACCGTCTCGGGCCCGACCGAGAGTCGCTGTGCGGCTTCACTGTTGGTGCACCCCAGGGCGACGTGGGACAGGACGTCGATCTCACGCGGAGTGAGGTGGATGCCGGGGTCCTCGTCGGCGCCGCCCGTGTCGGGCCGCAGGATCCCGGCCAGCCTCTGCGACAGCCCACGGAGTCGGGCCTGCAGCGAGGTGTCGGTGACGGTCTGCGCGACACTCCGCAGTTCCGCGTGGATGTCCCGGAGTTCCTCGGTGGTGGCGCCGCCTGCGCCGTTGCCCTCGAGCGTCTTCATCATCTCGAGGCGGCGATCGACCTCGTCCCGGATGGCGATCTCGGTACCGAGGCGCCGCGACGCCGCGACGACGATGTCCGCGGTGCGGTCGCCGATCGGCGCGCAATCGCGGATGGCGGCGTACAGCACCGCGCGCGAACTGCCGTGCACCATCACGGGCACCGCCAGGATGGAGCGGAGTCCCTCGCTGAGGACGGGCCGGTCGTAGTGGTGCGTGATGGTCGAGGCTCTGCCGTAGTCGTTGACCGACACGGGTGTGCGCTGGGCGACCACGCGGCCGCCCAGTCCGGACCGCGCCGGGATGGCGAGCCCCTTGAGGTTGTTGGTGCGGGTGCCGACGAACTCGCTGAGATGGAGGGTGTCGTCCTGGACCTCGCCGGCGAACAGGACCGGCGCAACGCCGTGAGCTGCGATGGCGCGCAGCTCACCACGCAGTGCGTCCCCGTCCCGAGGGCGCAGCAGCGACGGTGCACGAGCAACCAAGTCGTCACCCCTTTCCGGGGGTAGTCACGGCGGTCTGTGAGCTAGATCATAACCGTAGTGGGTTCGGGTGACGGCCCGACCTCTTTACCTGGCCATGAGAACACGAGGAGTACCGCATGACCACCGATCCCGCCGCACGCGTGCGTGAACTGCTGGACCAGTACGACACGCCGACGGCGTCCGCCGCGGAACTGCTGTGTGATCGACACCCCGCCGACGACGTGGCGTTCACCGTCGTCGAAGCCGACCTGTCGTCGACGGACCTCACCTACGGCTACCTGCGCGAGCAGTCGACACGGTTTGCCGCCGCACTCGCGGACCTCGGGGTGCAGCCGGGTGATCACGTCGCGACGCTGATGGGCAAGTCGGCGGAACTGGTCGTCGCGCTGCTCGGGATCTGGCGCCGGGGCGCCGTCCACGTCCCCCTGTTCACCGCGTTCGCGCCGCCGGCGATCGCGTTCCGGCTCGGTGCCAGCGGCGCGAAGGTCGTCGTCTCCGACGCCAATCAGGTCGACAAGCTGGCCCCGGGGGAGGACATTCCCGCGGACGCGTCGTGGCAGGTCGTCGTCGTGGGTGGCGGCTCCGGCGCGCTCGATTTCGCGACGCTCGTGGAATCGCGCGACGTGGCGGACGCGAAGGGCGCGGCCGTCACGGTCGGCGGCGCGGGACCCCTCGTCCAGTTGTTCACCAGTGGCACGACCGGAACCCCGAAGGGCGTTCCGGTGCCCCTGCGCGCACTCGCGTCGTTCCACGCCTACCAGGAGTTCGGCCTCGACGTCCGCAAGGACGACGTGTTCTGGAACGCCGCCGACCCCGGCTGGGCGTACGGCCTGTACTATGCGCTGCTCGGCCCGCTCGCCGCGGGCACCCGCAGCATTCTGCTGCACGCCGGGTTCTCCGCGCCCCTCACCTGGCAGGTGATGGAGCGCTTCGGCGTCACCAACTTCGCTGCCGCGCCCACGGTCTACCGCAGCCTGCGTGCCGATCCCACACCGATCCCCGAGACGGTGAAACTGCGGCGGGCGTCGTCGGCGGGTGAACCCCTCACCCCCGACGTGATCTCGTGGGCCGAGGCCAACCTGAACGTGTTCGTCCGCGACCATTACGGCCAGACCGAACACGGCATGTTCATCGCCAACGCCTGGGCCGACGGGCTGCGGGACGAGGTGCGCGAGGGCTCCATGGGCAAACCCCTGCCGGGGTGGGCGTGCGCCGTCCTCGCGGACGATTCCGACGCCATCGCCCCGCCGCGCACCCCGGGACGGGTCGCCATCGACACCCTGGCCAGTCCGCTGATGTGGTTCACCGGCTACGTCGACGCGCCGGAGAAGACCGCGCAGCGGTTCACCGCCGACGGTCGCTGGTACCTCACCGGCGACGCCGGCCAGACCGACGAGGACGGCTTCTACTTCTTCTCCGCCCGCGACGACGACGTGATCATCATGGCCGGCTACCGGATCGGGCCGTTCGACGTCGAGAGTGTGCTCGTCATGCACGACCACGTCGTCGAGGCGGCGGTCGTCGGGATGCCCGACGAACTGCGCGGTGAGGTGCTCGAGGCGTTCGTCGTCCTGCGCGACGGCATCGACGGGACCGGCGAACTGGAGGTCGAACTGCAGACGCTGGTGAAGAAGAAGTTCGCCGCGCACGCCTACCCGCGCACCGTGCACTTCGTCCCGAGCCTGCCGAAGACCCCCAGCGGCAAGGTGCAGCGGTACCTGCTCCGCCAGAAGTAGTAGGCGGCTCCGCCGCCCGTGCGCGGTTGAGGAGTGTCAGGACTCGTTAACCACGCACGGGCGCGTCAGCGCCTGCGGAGGCGGCCGACGACCAGCAGGGCGAGCAGGGTGACCGCCAGCAGCAGGGTGGTGTCGGCCGCGGCGAGGAACACCCGGCCGCGGTCGGTGAGACCGAAGATGCTCACCGGCAACGTCTTCCAGGTCGCCGGATACAACATCACGGTCGCGCCCAGTTCGCCCATCGACAGTGCGATCGACAGGCCGGCCGCCGCACCGAGGGCCGGGAGCAGCAGCGGCAGGGTGATCCGCAGCAGGACGCGGCCGGGGCCGACGCCGAGGGATTCGGCGGCCTGCCGGTACGCGGGATCGAGCCGGTCCAGTGCCGCCGAGACGGCACTGAACGTGAACGCCAGCACGAGGATGGTGTGCGCCAGGATCACGATCCACTTGGTTCCGCCGAGCAGCAGCGGCCGCGCGTTGAACGCGATCAGCAGACCGAGACCGATCGCGACGGACGGGATCGCGATCGGCAGGTGGAAGACGGCGTCGGTGACGCGGCGCAACCACGCCGGCGCCTCCCGCGCCGCCAGTGCCGCCCACGTCCCGACCGCGAGTGCCAGTGCGCCCGCGATGAACGCCGTCTGCAGGCTGACGGTGAGGCTGGCGAGATTCTCGTCGGACACTGCCGCCGCGAAGTTCCGGCCACCGAGGTCCGAGGGCAGTGGGCCCGTCCAGGATCCGGCGAGGCCGGCGGCGACGACGGTGGCGATCGGTGCCGCGAAGACGACGGCCACCACGAGGCCGAACAGGCTCAGGGCCAGCGCCCTAGCTCTTGTCGTCCACAGCAGCACGGCTGCCTCCCGTCAGGGTCGCGAACAGAAATCGGTACGTGCAGTACAGGGCCAGCGACAACGCCACTTGGACCGTGGCGATCACGGCCGCGCCCGGCAGGTCGAACGTGACGATGCCGCGTGTGTAGATCAGGACGGGCAGTGTCACCACGTCCTTGGCGCCCGTGAACAGGACGATGCCGAACTCGTTGAGGGTGAGCAGCAGCACAAGCGAGCCACCGGCCAGCAGCGCGGGCCAGGCCTCCGGCATCACGACGGTCCGCAGCACCCGCAGCGGCGACGCCCCGAGACTGGCGGCGACGTCGAGTTGTTCGCGGGGGATCTGGGTGAACGCGGCGAGCAGGGGGCGAACGACGAACGGGGTGAAGAACGTGATCTCGGCGGCGATCACCCCGAGTGGGGTGCCGACGAAGTTCAGCGGCCCGTCGGCGTCGCCGGTGATCCGCGCGATCAGTGCGTTGACCGCCCCGGCGGTGCCGTAGAGGAACGTGAACGCCAGGGTGATCAGGAACGACGGCAGCGACAGCACCGCGTCGATCAGCCGCCCCACGACATTCGATCCCGCGAACGGGACGAACGCCAGCACCAGCGCGAGGAATGTGCCGAGGACCAGGCAGCCGAGCGTCGAGAGGGCGGCGATCTGCACCGTCCGCCACAGCGCCGTGCGGAACAGTTCCGAGCAGAGGACGCCGGACCAGGTGTCCAGACCGGAACCGGTGCCGGAGTCGAGAGATTCGGTGAGCACCCGCGCCATCGGGTAGACGGCGAATCCGAGGACGAGCAGCAGGGGTGGGAGCGTCCAGGCGATGGCGCGCCACCGGACCGGTTCGGGCCGGGGCGGGGCCGCCTCGGTGGGCGGACGTTCGAGTGTCGCGGTCATGCCGCCGGCACCAGGACGCTGCCGTCGGAGGGGAACTGGACGCCGACGACGGCGCCCGGTGTGCGCTGGTCGTGACCGGCGACGTCCGCGTCCACCTGCACGCCCTCGAGTTCGTCGACGGCGAGGGTGATCCGTGTGGTCGACCCGCGCCACACCGTCGAGACGATCCGCGCCGCGAACGATCCCTTCGCGCCGGGCGCCGTCAGCCTGACCGCGTGCGGGCGGACGCACAGGAACGCGGGCAGGTCCGACTCCCACGCGACGTGTCCGATGTCGGGTTGCGGGGCCGTCGCGGTGACGGGGACGCCGCCGATGGACACGAGCGCCGACGTTCCGATCACGCGGGTGACGGTGCACGGCAACAGGTTGGCGCCGCCGAGGAATTCCGCGGTGAAACTGCTGGGCGGCCGCGTCCACAGGTTCTCGGCGGTGTCGACGTCCGCGAGCCGGGAGTTGCGCATGACGGCGATCCGGTCGGCCAGCGCCAGCGCCTCGCCCTGGTCGTGGGTGACGTAGAGCATCGCCGTGTCGGGCAGGGCCGCCCGCAACCGGGTGAGCTCGCCGAGCATGCTCTCGCGCAACTGCGCGTCGAGGGCGGCGAGTGGTTCGTCGAGCAGCAGGACCGCGGGCCGGATCGCCAGAGCCCGGGCGATCGCGATCCGCTGCTGCTGTCCGCCGGACAGTTCGCGGGGCAGGCGCTTGCCGTAGGCGGCCATGCCGACCATCTCGAGGGCCTCCGCCACCCGCGCGCCGATCTCCGCGCGCGGCACTCGCCGGGCGCGGAGCCCGAACGCGACGTTGTCGGCGACCTTCATGTGCGGGAACAGCGCGTAGGACTGCACGACGACTCCGATTCCCCGTTTCGCAGGCGGAAGCCCGGTGACATCGCGTGATCCGAGCCGCACCGAACCCGACGTGGGACGGACGAATCCGGCGAGGGCCTTCAGCGCGGTCGACTTTCCGGAACCGCTCGGTCCGAGGAGGGCGACGGTTTCACCGCGGGCGACGCGGAGGGTGAAGTCGACGAGGGCGTGGGTGGCACCCCTGCCGCGTCCGTAGGCGACGGTGACCCGGTCGAACGTAATGGCGGGTGCGGAGTACTCGGTGGCCCCGCGGACCGCGGGGGTGTGGGACGGGTGCGTCCGCCCGGTGGGAATTCCCGACACGATCAGCTCCCGGTGGCCTTCTGGTACGCGGCGACGTCCGAATCGAGTTCGGTGAGTACGTCGTTCCAGTTCGGCGACCACACCTGGACGCCCTGCAGGGCGCGCGCCGGGGCGCTGTCGCTCGCGGCGGCGCGCACGTCCTCGCGGACCGACACGCCGCGCGCCTCGTCGGCGACCGTCTTCTGTGACTCCTCGGACAGCAGGAACTCCATCAACTGCCTGCCCTGCTCGCTACGCGGCGCGCCCTTCGCCAGGCCCATCACGTACGGCAGGGCGACGGTGGTGCGGGTGCCGTCGGCGGCAGCGGGGAAGAAGAGGTCGAACGTCGAGCCGTCGTCGGCGATGGAGGTGAGGTTCATCTGGACGTCGCCGTTGGCCACGAGCAGTTCGCCGTTGCTGACCTTCGGCTGCAGCTTGCCCGTCGAGGACGACGGCCCCACGTTGTTGGCCTGGAGCTTCGCGAGGTAGCCGAGCGCGCCGTCCTTGCCCATCAGGTGCTGCAGGAGCAACAGCACCGCGGTGCCGTCGCCGGCCTGACCGGGGGTGGAGTACTGGATCCTGCCCTCGAGCCGGTCGGACAGCAGGTCGTCCCAGGTGCGGGGAGCGGGCGCCGCCGCAGGGTTGGCGATGAAGGACAGGTAGTTCCCGACGACGGGAACGTAGCGGCCGGCCGGGTCGGTCTCGGCAGCGGGGACGGCGGAGGTGTCGACGCCGCTGGGGACGAGCAGTCCCTGAGCGTCCGCCTTCTGGATGAACGGCGGCAGCGTGACGACGACATCGGCCTGCGGGTTCGACTGTTCCTTCTCGAGGCGGGAGACGACTTCGCCGGATCCGGCTTCCACGAGGTTCACCGCGATCCCGGTCCGGTCGGTGAAGGCGTCGAAACGCGACTGGTACCACCCGGAGAGTCCGTCGGCGCTGTACACGGTGACGGTCTCGGTGCCCGAGCTCGCGGCGGTACCGGTTCCGCCGCAAGCGGTTCCGAGGGTGAGGACGGTCGCGGCCACAGCGGCTGCGGCGATCCGTGGGCGAAGACGCATGACGTGTTCCTAACGATGAGGGGGTCGGTGCCGAGGAGCCTGCCCTTTGGTCTAGACCATTGGGCCACCGTTGGGGGAACGCCAGGTGAACAATTGGTATAGACCATTTTCGGGTACGCTCGGCCGCATGAACGACGACGGCGATGCGTCCGGAGAGCCCGTGCTGATCGGCGCCGTCACGCGATGACCCGGGTGCCGAACGTCCCCAAGTACTACCGCGTCCGCACCGAACTCGAGACGATCCTCGCCGAACTCGAGGTGGGGGACGCGGTGCCCGCGGAGCGGGAACTGGCCCTGAGGTTCACGGTGTCCCGCGAGACCGTACGGCAGGCCATCCACGAACTGCTGGTCGAGGGACGCGTCGAGCGTCGAGGCCGCGGCACCGTCGTCGCCAGCCCCAAGCTCGTGCAGCCGCTGTCGCTGCGGTCCTACACCGAGGGTGCCGTCGGCCAGGGGCGGGTGCCCGGGCGTGAACTGGTCACGTTCGAGGAACTCGGCGCCGACGCCGACCTCGCCGAGGCGCTCGGTCTCGCGATCGGCGCGCCGGTGATCCACCTCGAACGGGTCTTGCTCGCCGACGACGAGAAGATCGGGCTCGAGAGCACCCACCTGCCCGCAGGCCGCTTCGGGGAGATGGCGCGCGCATTCGACCCGGGCACCTCGCTGTACGCGGCGATCCGCGAGACGGGAGTGGTGTTCGCGTCCGCCACCGAGCGGATCGAGACCGTGCTGGCCTCCCCGCGGGAGGCCGCGCTGCTCGACTCGACCACCGCGATGCCGATGCTGCTGCTCCACCGGCTCTCGCTCGACACCCGCGGTGTTCCGATCGAACGGGTGCGTTCTCTCTACCGCGGCGACCGGATCGCATTCCTCACGACCCTGCGGGACTGAGAACCCGCGCGGCGGGTCCCGAGGCGCCCCGGCCAGGTGCGGGTCTAACCTGGTACCCATGTCTGTCCGCACAGCACTGAGCCCCGGAACCGTGTCTCCCGTCCTCGCCGTACCGGCGGGGATCGAGCGTCCCGAGTACGCGTGGAAGCCCACGGCCAAGGAAGGCAACGAGCCGTGGGTTCAGACCCCGGAGACCATCGAGGCCATGCGGGTGGCGAGCAAGATCGCCGCGCAGGCCTTGCAGGAGGCCGGTAAGGCGGTGGCGCCGGGCGTCACCACCGACGAACTCGACCGCATTGCGCACGAGTACATGATCGATCACGGCGCCTATCCGTCGACGCTCGGCTACAAGGGATTCCCCAAGTCGTGCTGCACCTCGCTGAACGAGGTGATCTGCCACGGCATCCCCGACTCGACGGTGATCCAGGACGGTGACATCGTCAACATCGACGTCACCGCCTACATCGGCGGCGTGCACGGAGACACCAACGCCACGTTCCTCGCGGGCGACGTCGCCGAGGAGAACCGGTTGCTGGTGGAGCGGACCCACGAGGCGACGATGCGGGCCATCAAGGCCGTCAAGCCGGGCCGGGCGCTCAACGTCGTCGGCCGTGTCATCGAGTCGTACGCGCACCGCTTCGGATACGGCGTGGTCCGCGACTTCACCGGACACGGCATCGGCACCACGTTCCACAACGGCCTCGTCATCCTCCACTACGACGAGCCTTCCGTGGACACGGTCATCGAACCCGGCATGGTGTTCACGATCGAACCGATGATCAACCTCGGTGACATCGGCTGGGACATGTGGGACGACGACTGGACCGTGGTCACCAAGGATCGCAAGTGGACGGCCCAGTTCGAGCACACCATCGTGGTCACCGAGACCGGCAACGAGATCCTCACCCTGCCTTGATCGCGAGCCGGTGGAGGGGCGCCCTGCTCGTCGCCGGCACCACGTCCGACGCGGGCAAGAGTGTGCTCGTGGCCGGACTGTGCCGGATGCTGGCGCGGCGGGGTGTCCGGGTGGCGCCGTTCAAGGCGCAGAACATGTCGAACAACTCCGTCGTCACGCTGGACGGCGGCGAGATCGGCCGGGCGCAGGCCCTGCAGGCCGCGGCCTGCGGACTCGAGCCGAGCGTCCGCTTCAACCCGGTGCTGCTGAAACCGGGCAGCGACCGCACGTCACAACTGGTCGTGCGGGGGCGCGCCGTCACGTCCGTCGGGGCCCGCGACTACATCGAGCACCGGCAGCACCTGCGCGCGGTCGTGGCCGAGGAACTGGAATCGCTGCGCGCCGAATACGACGTCGTGCTGTGTGAGGGCGCGGGGTCTCCCGCCGAGATCAACCTGCGGGCCACGGACCTCGCGAACATGGGACTCGCCCGCGCGGCGGACCTCCCGGTGCTCGTCGTCGGCGACATCGACCGCGGTGGGGTGCTGGCTCACCTGTTCGGTACGGTGGCGGTCCTCGCGCCGGAGGACCAGGCGTTGATCGCGGGTTTCGTGATCAACAAGTTCCGCGGCGACGTGTCGTTGCTGGCGCCGGGTCTCGAGCAGTTGACGGCGATGACGGGTCGCCCGACGCTCGGCGTGATCCCCTTCGCCGAGGACCTGTGGCTCGACGCGGAGGATTCGCTGGGTGTGGTGGGGGATGCCCCGGTCGGACGTCCGGCACCACCGGTCGGCGACGACTGGCTGCGCGTCGCCGCGATCCGCCTGCCCCGCATCTCCAATTCGACGGACGTCGAGGCGCTCGCGTGCGAACCGGGCGTGGCGGTGCGCTGGGTCGGCGATCCGTCGCGGCTCGAGGCCGCCGACCTGATCGTGCTGCCCGGCAGCAAGTCGACCGTGTCGGATCTGGAGTGGTTGCGCCGCACCGGCATCGCGGACGCGGTCGCCGTGCATGCGAAACGCGGCGGCCCGGTTCTCGGTGTGTGCGGCGGCTACCAGATGCTCGGGTCCGTCATCGTCGACGACGTCGAATCCGGCCGGGGTGCGGTGCCCGGGCTGGGACTGCTCGACCTCGAGGTGGAGTTCGCCCCGGACAAGGTGCTCGCGCAGGTCCGCGGCGACGCCCACGGAGTTCCGGTGTCCGGGTACGAGATCCATCACGGGCGGGTGCGCCGCAACGGCGATCCGCCGCTGCTCCACGCGAGCAGCGGCGCCGCGGAGGGCAGTATCCGCGGCGCCGTGTACGGCACGCACTGGCACGGCCTGCTCGAGACGGACCGGTTCCGCCGGCTTCTGCTGGACGACGTGGCCGAGCACGCGGGGAGAACCGGTTTCGTCACCGCCCCGGACACGGACGTCGCCGCGATCCGGACCGCTCAACTCGATCTGCTGGCGGACCTGGTGGAGCAGAATCTCGATCTGCACGCGCTCGAGGCGCTGCTCGGGGCGGGCGCCCCGGCCGGGCTGCCTGCCATCGCGTCGACCCTGCTGCGCTAGGCCCTCGCCGAGATACGGCTCGTCGAACAGGGAGATCGGTGCGGGAGGCCGGGCCGACCGTCACTCCGAGCGCGGAGGTCATGCCCGCGAGAGCCGCGACCCCGCGCCGGAACAGCGGTCTGCCGTTGTCGATCATCGACGCCCGCCTCGCCGGTTGATCGGTTCATGACTCGTGCAACGAACCATGGAACTAGGGCGGTCCGAGCGCGAGAGGTCCCCGATCGCGTAGTTTTTAGCCCATGGAACTGACGCACGTGGCGGTGGGAAATGGAAATTGCACGGTCCGGATCGACGGACCGGAGAGCAAGCACACCGTTCTGCTGCTACCGGGGGCCGGCGACGGGCCGGATGTCTACGACGGCGTCTGCGAGCGCCTGCACAATTCGGACCTGCGCACGATCGTGCCCGAGGACATCACCGGTCTCGACGAAGCGGCGGTCATGGGCCTGCTCGACGAGCTGAAGGTCGGATGGGTCAACCTCGTCGGCAGCCGGGAAGGGGCCGAACTGGCCTGGTCGCTGGCGGCGCGCCAGTTCGGGCGCTTCGCGAGCCTCGTCGTCGCCGACCGGGGGCATCCGGCGGCGCCCGACGCCGCGGGTGCGGTGCGCGGATCCGACTGTCCGGCGGTCGAACTCCCCACGACCGTGATGGTCGGGGACCCCGACCGGCGCGCCGAGGCGGACGCCAGCGGACGCTTCGTCTACTCCGACTTCCGCGTCGTCCAACTCGACGGCGTCAGCAACGTCCCCGCGGCCGCGGCCGCGGAGCTGGCCACCGAGATCGTGCTCCGCACCAGCCCCTGGTAGACCTGACGCCCCACGCCGAGCCCGGCCGGGCTCAGCGTGGGGCGTACATGATGACGGCCATGCCCAGCAGGCAGATGAGGGCGCCCGAGACATCCCAGCGGTCCGGGCGGAAACCGTCGGCCACCATGCCCCAGATCAGCGAGCCCGCGACGAACACCCCGCCGTAGGCGGCGAGGATGCGGCCGAAGTTGGCGTCCGGCTGCATCGTCGCGACGAACCCGTACGCTCCCAGCGCCGCGACACCGGCGCCGATCCAGATCCAGCCCCGGTGTTCGCGGACGCCCTGCCACACCAGCCACGCGCCGCCGATCTCGAACAGCGCCGCGACGGCGAACAGCGCGACGGATTTGGCGACCGTCATTCGAACGACAGGTCGAGGCCGAGGAGAGCGTTCTCGACCACCTCGGGCATCGCCGGGTGGATCCAGTACTGTCCCCGCGCCACCTGCTGCGCCGTCAACCCGAAGCTCATCGCCTGGATCAGCGGCTGGATCACCGTCGGCGCCTGGGCGCCGATCACGTGTGCCCCCAGCAGACGCCCGGTGCCCCGTTCCGCGACGACCTTGCAGAGACCCTCGTCGTCCTCCATCGCCCACCCGTACGCGACGTCGCCATACGCCTGCACCTTCACCGTGACGTCCCAGCCGGCCTCCCGGGCCTCGGCCTCGGTCAGCCCGACGTGCGCGATCTGCGGGTCGGTGAACACGGCGGCGGGAACGAACCGGTGGTCCGAGGCGCGCAGCTCCGACGTGTCCTTCCACGCGTCCTGCAGCAGATTGTGCTGAACGACCCGGGCCTCGTGGTTGGCGACGTGCTTGAGCTGGTACGGCGAGGAGACGTCGCCGAGCGCGTACACACCTTCGGCGCTGGTCCGTTGGAAGTCGTCGACCACGACGCGTCCCTCGTCGTCGAGTTCGATGCCGCCGGCGGCGGCCCCGACGGCGTCGCCGTTCGACTGCCGCCCGGTGGCCACCAGGAGAACGTCGCCCGAGACGACGGTGCCGTCCGCGAGTTCGACGGCGACGCCGTCACCGTCCCGGCGCACGGCCGTCACGGCGTGCCCGCGGTGCACGTCCCACTTCTGCTCGGCGAGAGCCGTGAATCGGCGGGAGACGTCCTCGTCGAGGTGGCGGAGCAGGCGTGCGCTGCGCGCGATCAGCGACACCCGGGTGCCCAGCGCGGAGAACACGTGCGCGAACTCGGCCGCGATGAATCCCGCGCCGATGATCACCATCCGCTCGGGCAGTTCCGGCAGCCGCATGATGTCGTTGTTCGTGTAGTACGGCACGCCCGACTCCCGGACGACGTCGGGAATGATCGGCCGTGATCCCGCGGCGACGACCACCTGGTCGGCCGTGATCACCTCCCCGGTCCCGGTGTCGAGGGTCCGCGGGCCTGTGAACGTCGCGTGCCCGCGGAACAGCGTCGTGTTCGGGCTGTCCTCGGCGCGGTAGCGTTCCCCGCCGGCCGAGATCGGGTCGATGCGGCCGAAGACCCGTTTGACGATGTCGGGCCAGCGCACACCCTCGAGTTGGGCGTCGACGCCGTACTTGGCGGAACCGGTGACCGTGCGGGCCACCTCCGCGGCGTAGACGAACATCTTCGTCGGGATGCAGCCGACGTTCAGGCACGTCCCGCCGTACGTGCCCTCCTCCAGGATCGCGATCTTCCTGTCCGCGAACCGTTCGTCGGGCAGCGAGTTGCCGGACCCCGACCCGATGATCGCCAGATCGAAATGTGTCACCGGTTGGCCTCCGCCGCGTTGTGGCCGTGCAGCCACTCGAGCCACAGGTCCACCTCGGCGAAAGCCTCGGCGCGGGGCTGGTCGGCGGACAGGAACACGTCGTGCCGGGCGCCCGCGATCGGCACGATCGTGGTGCGGTCGCCGAGGCACCCCGCCCAGCGCGCGATCTGCCGGACGTCGAGGACGGCGTCCGCCGTGTCGACCCGGGGGTCGTACCGCGGCGCGAAGTACGAGGCCTTGGAACGCAGGATCAGGGCGGGAACCCCGATGTCCAGTCCCCGGTGCAACTGCGCGTGCCCGCGGCGCACCGCGCGCAGCCACCCGAATGTCACGGGGAAACCGCTCAGCGGCTTCCAGTCGAGGTTGTAGTTCCAGATGCCGTTGCCCTCGACGTGCAGGCTGACGCCGTACGTGTCGAGCCCGGTCTTCGGGATGATCGACTTGCGCTTGACCCGCCCGACCGCGTCGACGGCCACCGTCCCGACGTTCCGCAGGTACGACGGACCTTGCAGGTCGAACCACGGGCTGTTGAGGATGACTCCGCTGATGCCGAGGGCTGCGGTGCCGCCCGCCTTGCGCTGCAGGCGGTGCAGCCACAGCGGCAGCACCAGGCCGCCCGTCGAATGCGCGACCAGCAGGACCTCGCCGTCGGCGGTCTGCTCCCGGACCTGGCGCAACGCCTCGTCCAGTTCGGCGTCGTACAGGCTCAGGTCGGAGACGAAATGCGGCGTCTGCCCCGGTTCGAGGGAGCGCCCGCACTTGCGCAGATCGAGTGCGAAGAACGCGTAACCCTGTTCGGCGAAGTGCTCGGCCAGGTGTTTCTGGAAGAAGTAATCGGTGAATCCGTGGACGTAGAGCACGGCGCGGCCGGTCTTCTTCGTCTCCTGCGGGGGCTGGTAGCGGATCAGCGTGGCCTTCACCTCGCCCTCGCCGTCGGGGTCGGTGCCGAGAGGGATGGTCAGCTGCTGATAACCGTCGCCGAGAACGTCGGGAGCCCAAGTAGTCACAGATCACAATCTAATGTGCGTTTCGGGGGTGCGGGGAGGCGCACAATTGGGGCAGGTGATTTTCGCCCATACGCGCGGGTAACCTATCCGGCGAACACGGCAGGCGTATGCGCGTACGGCTATGGACAAGGAAGTCGATACTCCAGTGTCAGATCAGAATGCGGTAGAGACGAAAACGGATGTAGTGCTGGTTGGCGCGGGCATCATGAGCGCGACGCTGGGAGCGATCCTGCGTCAGGTGCAGCCCGATTGGTCGATCACCACATTCGAGCGGCTCGACGCAGTAGCCGCCGAGAGCAGCGACCCGTGGAACAACGCGGGCACCGGCCACTCCGCGCTGTGTGAGCTCAATTACACCCCGCAGAACGCCGACGGCACCGTGGACATCACGAAGGCCGTCAACGTGAACGAACAGTTCCAGGTGTCGCGGCAGTTCTGGGCGCACGGCGTCGAGAGCGGTGTGCTGACGCAGCCCAAGGAGTTCATCAACCCCATCCCGCACGTGAGCTTCGTGCACGGCGAGGCCAACGCGAAGTACCTGCGGGCCCGCTACGACGCCCTCGCCGGTCACCCCCTGTTCGCGGGCATGGAGTACATCGACGCCCCCGACGAGTTCACCCGCCGGCTGCCGTTGATGGCGAAGGGCCGCGACTTCAGCGATCCGATCGCCCTCAACTGGACCCAGGACGGCACCGACGTCGACTTCGGCGCCCTCACCAAGCAGCTTCTCGGCTACGTCGGCGCGTCCGGCGGCGTCGTCCACTTCGGGCACGAGGTCACCGACCTCACCAAGCAGTCCGACGGCAGCTGGGTGGTCAAGGTCACCAACCGCCGCAACGGTGCCAAGAAGGTCGTGCGCGCCAAGTTCGTGTTCGTCGGGGCCGGCGGCGGTGCACTGCACCTGCTGCAGAAGTCCGGGATCGCGGAGGCCAAGGGATTCGGCGGGTTCCCCGTCAGCGGCGCGTTCTTGCGCTGCACCAACCCGGAGCTCATCGACCAGCACCGCGCCAAGGTCTACGGCAAGGCCGCCGTCGGCGCGCCCCCCATGTCGGTGCCGCACCTCGACACCCGCGTGATCGGCAGCAAGCCCGGACTGCTGTTCGGACCGTACGCCGGCTGGTCGCCCAAGTTCCTCAAGCAGGGCCGGGTCACCGACCTGCCCAGCTCGGTCAAGCCGAACAACCTGCTGTCGATGCTCGGTGTCGGCGTCAGCGAACTGGGTCTCGTCAAGTACCTGATCAGTGAGCTCGCGATGTCCGAGGCCGGCCGCATCGACACCCTGCGGGAGTTCGTCCCGAAGGCGCTCGGCAAGGACTGGGAGCTGATCACCGCGGGCCAGCGCGTCCAGGTCATCCGCCGCGCCAAGGGCAAGGGCGGTGTCCTCGAATTCGGCACCGCCGTCGTCAACGCCGGCGACGGCAGCATCGCAGGCCTCCTCGGTGCGTCGCCGGGTGCGTCCACCGCGGTGCCCGCCATGCTCGACGTGCTGCAGCGCTGCTTCCCGACGCAGTACGAGTCGTGGAAGCCGAAGCTCCAGGAAATGGTGCCCTCGCTCGGCGTCAAGCTCTCCGACGACACCGGCCTGTTCTCGCAAGTGTGGGACTGGACGTCGAAGGTGCTCCAGCTCGATACCAGCAAGGTCGAGGACGCGTCGGTCGCGGTCTGACCGACCGCTCGGCGCGGGTCCACGGGCGCGCGCACTCACGGGTGCTGTGCGATAGTTGCCTGTCATGACGGCAACTGCAGCACTCAAGCGTTCGTGGGCACTCGATCTCGACAACAAGACGCTCTACGAGTTGCTCCAGCTCCGCGTAGAGGTCTTCGTTGTCGAGCAGGCGTGCCCGTACCCGGAACTCGACGGCCGGGACCTGCTGGCCGAGACGCGCCACTTCTGGCTGGAGCAGGACGGTCAGGTGGTCTGCACGCTCCGCCTCCTCGAGGAGCACGCCGACGGCACCAAGTCGTTCCGCATCGGCCGGCTGTGCACGGCGCGGCCGGCGCGCGGTCAGGGCCACACCACGCGTCTGCTGCGCGCCGCGCTCGCCGAGGTCGGGGACGCGCCGTGCCGGATCAACGCGCAGACGTACCTGGTGGACATGTACGCCAAGCACGGTTTCCGGCCGGACGGCGAAGAGTTCGTCGAGGACGGGATCCCGCACGTCCCCATGCGACGCGGCGGCGGTGCCGCGGCGTACGAGGTGGCGGAGGCGGCCCCGTCGAGCGCTGGGAAGTGAGCGCCGACTAGGGTCGTCAGGTGAATGTCCGCGGGGAAGTCCTGTTCGAATCAGGCGCGGTCCCGCCACTGTGACGGATCTCTGACCGGCTGCCATCACCCTGGTTGCCGATCCGGTCTCCCAGCCAGATTGCCGCGGCGTTCGTACCGGCCAAAGCTCTCGGCGAGGAAACCGGGACGTGAAGGGATGCAGCGTGCGTACGGATCGTGAAGTGGACCAGGTTCGACCCGACTTTTCGTGGGGATTTCCGTTCAGTGCGGTGGTCGGCCAGGACCGGCTGCGGCTGGCCCTCGTCCTCTGCGCGGTCCATCCCGGTATCGGCGGAGTGCTGGTGCGCGGTGAGAAGGGGACGGCCAAGTCGACGGTGGTCCGCGCTCTCACCGCCCTGCTCCCGGCGGTGCAGGACGAGAACGGCACCCGCCCGGCGCGGCTGATCGAATTGCCGGTCGGCGCCACGGAAGACCGCGTCGTCGGTTCCCTCGATCTCGAGAAGGTGCTGCGCGACGGTGAGCGCGCGTTCCAACCGGGACTGCTGTCGGCTGCTCATCAGGGCGTTCTCTACGTCGACGAGGTCAATCTCCTGCACGACCATCTGGTCGACGTGCTCCTCGACGCCGCCGCGATGGGCCGCGTCCACGTCGAACGGGACGGCATCTCGCATTCGCACGCCGCCCGGTTCGTCATGGTCGGCACGATGAATCCGGAGGAGGGCGAGCTCCGGCCGCAGCTTCTCGACCGGTTCGGGCTGGCCGTCGACGTCGCGGCGTCGCGGGAGGTGGACGTGCGCATGGAGGTGGTCCGGCGGCGGCTGGACTTCGAGCGTGATCCCGCGGGGTTCGTCGAGCGCTACGCCGCGCAGGACGCCGCCCTCGCCGCCGCCATCCGCGAGGCCCGCGACCGGCTCGACTCCGTCGTGCTCGACGACGTCGAGTTGCGCCGAATCGCTTCTCTCTGTGCGTCGTTCGACGTGGACGGCATGCGCGCCGATCTCGTCCTCGCCCGCACCGCGACCGCGCACGCCGCGTGGCGGGGCGCCGGGGCCGTCGAGGCGGAGGACGTGCGGGTGGCCGCTGAACTGACCCTGCCGCACCGTCGCCGCCGGGATCCGTTCGACGAACCCGGTCTCGACGAACAGCAACTCGACGACGCCCTCCGGCAGGCCGACGAGGATGCGCGGTCCGGTGCCGGGGAACCGCCGGAGCAGGAACCCGGATCTTCCCCCGGCGCACCGCCCGCGGCGGACGGCACGGACACCGACCCGGAGGGACCCGACGATCCCGACGGGCCCGGAGGCGGCGTACCGGCGCCGCCGGAGCGCCCGGCCGGGCCGGCCGGCACCCAGTTCACCACCAAACTGCTCGAGGTACCCGGGGTCGGCGAGGGCGCGCCGGGCCGGCGTTCCCGTTCCCGCTCGTCGCGCGGTCGCGCGGTGCGCTCCACCGCCGAGTCGGGGCACGGACTCCACCTGGTGGGCACGCTCTTCGCCGCCGCCGGGCAGCAGGTGGCCCGCGGCCGGACCGCCGGACGGATGATCCTCGATTCCGTCGATCTGCGCGGAGCGATCCGCGAAGGCCGCGAGGGCAATCTCGTGGTGTTCGTCGTCGATGCATCCGGGTCGATGGCGGCCCGTGACCGGTTGTCGGCGGTGACCGGCGCCGTCGTCTCACTGCTCCGCGACGCCTACCAGCGCCGCGACAAGGTGGCGGTGATCACGGTCCGCGGACGGGCCGCGGAACTCGTCCTGCCGCCCACCTCGTCGGTCGACATCGCCGTCCGCCGTCTGCAGGGAATGAAGACGGGTGGCAAATCGCCACTGGCAGAAGGATTTCTGCGCGCGCGCGAGGTCGTGCTGCGGGAACGGCTCCGCGACCCGCAGCGCCGCGCTCTCGTCGTCGCGCTGACCGACGGACGGGCGACCGGCGGCAAGGACGCACTGCACCGGGCGAAGGTGGCCGCGGGCCTGCTCGCGGACAGCGCGGTCGCGTCGGTGGTCGTCGACTGCGAGACCGGGATGGTCCGGCTCGGGCTGGCCGCGGAGCTGTCCCGCCGGCTGCGGGGTGGTTACGTCCGGCTCGGCGAATTGTCCGCGCAGCAGGTCGCGGGCGTCGTCCGCGCCGCGGCCTGACCCGGACGCGGATTCGGTAGGGAGAGAGAAGACACATGCCCAAGGGTGTTCCCGAGAACGTTCCGAACGACGGCCTCACCACGCGTCAACGGCGCAACGCTCCCGTGCTCGCGGTCCACACCGGGCCGGGCAAGGGGAAGTCGACGGCTGCGTTCGGCATGGCGCTGCGCGCCTGGAATCAGGGATTCGACGTCGGAGTGTTCCAGTTCGTCAAGAGCGCCAAGTGGAAGGTGGGGGAGGAAGCGGCCTTCCGTGCGCTCGGCCAACTGCACGAGGACACCGGTGTCGGCGGGGCGGTGCAGTGGCACAAGATGGGCGAGGGCTGGTCCTGGACGCGTAAGCACGGCAGCGAGGAGGACCACGCCGCCGCGGCCGCCGAGGGGTGGACCGAGATCGCGCGCCGGCTGGGCGCCGAGGAACACCGGTTCTACGTGCTCGACGAATTCACGTATCCCCTGAAGTGGGGGTGGGTGGATGTCGACGAGGTGGTCGAGGTCCTGCGGAACCGGCCGGGCAACCAGCACGTCGTGATCACGGGCCGCGACGCCCCGCAGGCGCTGATCGACGCGGCGGATCTGGTGACGGAGATGACCAAGATCAAGCATCCGATGGACGCCGGCCGGAAGGGCCAGCGGGGCATCGAGTGGTGACCACCCTCGCCGCTGTGCCCGCGGTGGTCATCGCCGCCCCCGCATCGGGTAGTGGAAAGACCACTGTCGCAACCGGTTTGGTGGGGGCGCTGCGCGAGTCCGGCTGCGCGGTGGCGCCGTTCAAGGTCGGCCCCGACTACATCGACCCTGGATACCACGGGCTCGCGGCCGGACGTCCGGGACGCAACCTGGACCCGGTCATGGTCGGCGCGGAGCGGATCGCCCCGCTGTACCGGCACGGGAGTTCGGGATGCGACGTCGCGGTCGTCGAGGGCGTCATGGGCCTGTTCGACGGCAAGATCGACGCCGCGTCCCACGAGCCGTCGGCGGAGGGATCGACGGCCCAGGTGGCCGCGCTGCTCGGCGCCCCCGTGGTGCTCGTGGTGGACGCTCGCGGCCACAGTCAGAGCCTGGCCGCCGTCCTGCACGGCTTCTCCACGTACGACTCCGGGGTTCGCATCGGCGGGGTGATCCTCAACCGGGTGGGCAGCCCACGGCACGAACAGGTGCTGCGGCAGGCGTGCGAGCGCGTCGGGCTCCCCGTGCTCGGCGCCGTGCCGCGAATGGCCGAACTGGAGGTCCCGTCCCGCCATCTCGGGCTGATCCCGGCCGCGGAGCACGGCGCCGACGCCGTGAACGCCGTGGACGCCATGACCCGATTGGCCGCCCGCCACCTCGACCTGCCCGCCATCCGCGCGCTCGCGTCCTCGGCGGTCGACGGGCCGGTGTGGGATCCCGCTGCGGAGGTCGGAGCACTTCCGCCCGGCCCGCGCCCGACCGTGGCGATCGCCGGGGGCCGGGCGTTCACGTTCGGGTACGCCGAGCACCGCGAACTCCTGGACGCCGCCGGTGCGGACGTGATCACGTTCGACCCCCTGCACGACGCGTTGCCACCCGGCACGAGCGGCGTGGTGCTGCCCGGTGGTTTCCCCGAGGAGCACGCCGTCGCGCTCGCGGAAAACTCTGCGCTCCTGTCGCAGATACGCGCACTCGCCACAGCGGGGGCGCCGATCCATGCCGAATGCGCCGGTCTGCTCTACCTCGCCCGCAGCCTCGACGGGCACGCGATGGCCTCCGTGGTCGGGGTCGACGCCTCGTTCGGGTCTCGTCTCACGCTCGGGTACCGCGAGGCGGTGGCGGTCACGGACTCCACGCTCTTCGCGGCCGGTGAGCGGGTGGTCGGCCACGAGTTCCATCGCACGTCGCTCACCGCGGCGGAGGCGGACGGCTTCGCGCCGGCCTGGGGCTGGCGGCCCTGGGACGGTGACCCTGCGCGCGAGGGATTCGTGCGCGGCGGCGTGCACGCCTCGTACCTGCACACCCACCCCGCGGGTCACCCGGCGGCGATCACCCGTTTCGTGGCCGCGGCCCGCACCTTCGCCGCGCATGGGTGACATCTGCGTCGGCGTCGGGTTCCG
The DNA here is from genome assembly GCF_029269925.1 of Rhodococcus sp. T2V. Lineage (NCBI taxonomy): Bacteria > Bacillati > Actinomycetota > Actinomycetes > Mycobacteriales > Nocardiaceae > Rhodococcus > Rhodococcus sp. T2V. Next base: position 10,351 of record NZ_JARJBD010000027.1, on the reverse strand, counting down.
CGCGGCCGCGGACAGCGCGGACATCCTCGCCGCCGTCCGGCACGTGCTGACGTCCGCGGGCCCGGATTCGGCCGGGACTCTCGACTGCCTGTGCACCCTCGACCGTAAGTCCGTGGACCCGGCTGTCCGGGATGCGGCGGCGGCGTTGGGTGTCCCCGTCCGCGGATTCGCGGCGGCGGAACTCGCCGCCGTCGAGGTGGCGAACCCGTCGGACCGGGTCCACTCGGCGACGGGATCGCCGAGCGTCGCGGAAGCGGCGGCCGTGCTCGGCGCGGGCGGCGGGCCCCTGATCGTGACCAAGTGGTCCGCGAATGGCGTCGTCGTCGCGGCAGCCCGTAAAGTTTCGTAGGTTCGAGACGAGACGTGCAGGATTTTCTGGAGAAACGGGGAGAGCGCGTGACTGCTGCCACCGGAGACGAGACCAACTACCTGGTCGGACTCAATTTGGCCGATCGCCGTGTGGTCGTGGTCGGTGGCGGAACGGTGGCGCAGCGCAGGCTCGGGCTCCTGATCGCGTCGGGTGCGCGGGTCCACCTGATCAGCCGCGCGGTCACGCCGGCGGTCGAGGGAATGGCCACTGCGGGACAGATCACAGTGGAACTTCGCGAGTACCGGGACGGCGACCTCGCCGACGCCTGGTACGCCATCGCGTGCACGGACGAACCGGACACCAACGCGGCGATCGTCGCGGAGGCCGAGCGGAACCGTGTCTTCTGTGTCCGCGCCGACAACGCCCGCTCCGGCACCGCCGTCACTCCGGCGAGCGCGAGCTACGACGGGATGAGCATCGGCGTGCTGGCCGGCGGCGACCACCGTCGGTCCGCCGCCGTGCGCACCGCCCTCGTCGAGGGCCTGCAATCGGGTGCGGTCGCCGACACGGCCGACCATCCGGCGGCCGGTGTCGCGCTGGTGGGCGGCGGTCCGGGCGATCCCGACCTCATCACCGTGCGCGGCCGTCGACTGCTGGCCCGGGCCGACGTGGTGGTCGCCGATCGTCTCGCCCCGCCCGAACTGCTCGCCGAACTGGGGTCGGACGTCGAGGTCATCGACGCCGCGAAGATTCCGTACGGCCGCGCGATGGCGCAGGAGGCGATCAACGCCGCCCTCGTCGACGGTGCGAAGGCAGGCAAGTTCGTGGTGCGGCTCAAGGGCGGCGACCCGTACGTGTTCGGGCGCGGCTACGAGGAACTGGAGGCGTGCGCGGCGGCGGGTGTGCCCGTCACGGTCGTCCCCGGGATCACCAGCGCCATCTCGGTGCCGTCGGCCGCCGGCATCCCGGTCACCCACCGGGGCGTCACCCACGAGTTCGTCGTCGTCAGCGGTCACGTCGCCCCCGACCACCCGGATTCCCTCGTCGACTGGTCGGCGCTGGCCCGGTTGAAGGGCACGATCGTGTTGCTGATGGCCGTCGAACGTATCGAGGCGTTCGCGACCGTCCTGATGGACGGCGGGCGTCCCGTGGATACCCCGGTCACGGTGATCCAGGAGGGCACGCTGCGGACGCAGCGCACCCTGCGGGCCGATCTCCAGACCGTGGCCGCGCGGGTCAAGGAAGAGCAGATCCGTCCCCCCGCCATCGTGGTCATCGGGCCCGTGGCCGGGTTTTCTGTGGACGCTGGGTAACGTGAACCCCCGTGTCTGAATCCCGAGTACCCGAAGGCGCGCCGGCGTCGAACCAGTCTGCGGCGAGAGCCACGGTGAATCCGCCCGCCGCCACCCGCGTGATGGGGCTGGCGATCGTCGTGCTGAGCGGGCTGCAGATGATGGTGGTCCTCGACGGCACCGTCGCGAACCTGGCCCTCGCGCCGCTGCAGGCGGACCTGGGGCTGAGCGACAGCGGCCGCAACTGGGTGCTCACGTCGTACGCGCTCGCATTCGGTGGCCTCATGCTCCTGGGCGGACGGCTCGGTGACGCGTTCGGCCGGAAGAAGATGTTCGTCGGCGGTGTCGCCCTGTTCACCGTCGCCTCGCTGATGTGTGGCCTGGCGGTGGGCGAGTTCATGCTGATCGCGGCCCGGTTCCTGCAGGGCGTCGGCGCCGCGGTGGCCTCGCCGACGGCGCTGGCCCTGGTCGCGACCACGTTCGCGGCCGGACCCGCACGCAACCAGGCCATCGCGATCTTCGCGGCCATGACGGGCATCGGGTCGATCGCGGGCCTGATCATCGGCGGCGCGCTCACCGAGGTGTCGTGGCGCCTGATCTTCCTCATCAACGTGCCCATCGGGGTCGTCATCGTGGGGTGCGCGTTCGTGGCGTTGAAGGAGACGGCGGGCGAGCGCCTGGCCCTCGACGTTCCCGGCGCGGTCCTCGCGACGGTCGCGGCGACGGGTGTGGTGTTCGCGCTCACCGAGGGCCCGGAACTCGGATGGGGGAGTCCGTACGTGATCGGCGCGCTCATCGCCGGGCTGCTGCTGTTCGGCGCGTTCCTGTACGTCGAACGGACCGCCGACAACCCACTGCTGCCGTTCTCGCTGTTCCACGACAAGAACCGGGTGGCGACGCTCGTCGCGATCTTCTTCGCCGGTGCCGTCATGTTCACGGTCGCCGCGTTCGTCGCGTTGTTCGTCCAGGACATCCTCGGCTACAGCCCGCTGGAGGCGGGCCTCGCGTTCATCCCGTTCGCGTTCGGCCTCGGCAGCGCGGCCGCGGTGGCGTCCAAGCTCGCCGTGCGGATCCAGCCGCGGTGGCTGGTGGTCGCCGGCGCCACGATCATGGTGGTCGGGCTGCTCTACGGGTCGACCCTCGACAGTTCCGCCACCTATCTGGCCAACCTGTTCGTCCCGGTCATCGGCATCGGGTTCGGCGTCGGACTCGCCGTGGTCCCGCTCCCGCTGTGTGCCATCGCCGGGGTGTCGGAAACGGAGATCGGGCCGCTCGCCGCCATCGCGCAGGTGGCGCAGACCCTTGGCGGACCTCTTGCCCTCGCCGTCATCGGGGCGATGGCCACGTCGCGCACCCTCTCGCTCGGCGGCATCTCCGGCAAGGTCGCGGACATGAATCCGGCGCAACTCGAGGCACTGGGCAACGGCTACACGTTCGCCCTCGTCGGCAGCGCCGGCTGCGCCCTCATCGCCGGATTCGCCGCGCTGTTCATCCGCTTCACCCCGCAACAGGTCGCGCAGGCGCAGGCCGCCGAGAAGGCCGCGCAGCAGGCGTGAGCGTTTCGGCCCGGGCGCCGGAGACCGTCGCTAGCATCCGGTCATGGACTACAAAATCGAGCTGATCATTCTGCCGGTGTCCGATGTGGACCGGGCCAAGGCGTTCTACGCCGACCAGGTCGGCTTCGTCGTCGACCACGATCACCGCGTGGACGAGAATGTGCGGTTCGTCCAGCTCACTCCGCCCGGGTCGGCCTGCTCGATCGCCGTCGGCGAGGGCCTGGTCGACACCTCGCCCGGCTCGGTGCACGGGTTGCAGATCGTCATCGACGACGCCGATGCCGCCCACGCGGAACTGTCCTCCCGCGGTGTGCCCGTCAGCGAGGTGCAGGATCTGGCATGGGGGCGCTTCGTGTATTTCGCCGATCCCGACGGCAACCAGTGGGCGCTGCAGCAGCTTCCGCAACGCGGCTGACCCCGGCGGCAGGTAGCAGAAATCGGCCCGCCCGCGCCTGCCGGGCGGAGCATGATGGTCCTGTGCTCACGCCCACCCGCACGTCCGTCCTGGGGGCAGTCGCAGTAGGCATGCTGCTGGCTGCCTGGGTGGCCGGGGTTCCGGCCACCGCCGCGCCCGCCGCACCGGACCCACGCGTCGGTCCGCTGTTCCTGGCCGGGACGCCGATCCACGTCTGCACCGGATCGGTCCTGGACAGCACGGACGGCGACCTCGTGCTCACCGCCGCGCACTGCATCGCAGGGTCCGGCGGTGCCCTGTCGTTTGCGCCCGGATACGACCGCGGCGTGGCCCCGTTCGGACTGTGGACGGTGTCCCAGATCTACGTCGACCCCGCCTGGCTGGAGTCGCAGGACCCCCAGCACGACTACGCCGTCCTCCGGGTGGCGCCGAGTGGAACCACCGTGCCCGCCCCCGTCGAATCGGTGGTCGGTGGCGGCTTCGAACTGGCGCCCGCCCCGGAAGCCGAGACCACGGTGGCGGTCACCGGCTACCCGATGCTGGGCGACAGTCCGGTGTCGTGCACCGCCGCGACCACGTCGACGGACAGCTATCCGACGGTGGTCTGCGACGGTCTCGGCGACGGAACGAGTGGTGGCCCGTGGGTGGCGGGTTCGCGGGTCGTCGCCCTCGTCGGGGGCCTCGACCACGGCGGGTGCACCGACTCGGTGTCCTACTCACCGGCCTTCGGCGCTGCCACACTCGGCCTGTTGCAGCGCGCGGAGAGCCGCGGTGCGGGCGATTCGACACCGTTCGCGCTGCCCGGCACCTGCACCCGATCCTGACGGAGCCTGGGGTCAGCGGGGTGCCGGCCGGTACCGGCGCACGGGCCTGCCGGCACCCCCGTACTCCAGCCGGACCTCCAGCAGTCCCTCGGACAGGTAGTGCTCGAGGTAGCGGCGGACACTGACCCGGGACAGTCCGGCGAGTTCGGCGCACTCGGTCGACGACAGCTCGCCCTTCGACCGCAGGATGTCGAGCACCAGGCGGCCGGTTTCGGCGCTGAGCCCCTTCGGCAGCCGGCTCGGTTCCGGATTCTTGCCCTTGCCCCCGAACAGGGAGTCGATCAGGGATTGGTCTGCGCCGGACTGTGATTCGAGAGCGCGGGCGCGGCGCCGGAAGTTCTCGAGTTTCTCCTGCAGCTGCGTGTAGTCGAACGGCTTGACCAGATAGTCGGAGGCGCCGCCGTGCAGTGCGCGGCTGACAGTGTCGATCTCCCGGGCGGCGGTGATCATGATGACGCCCACGGCGTTGCCCTCGGCGCGCAGTCGCTGCAGGACGTCGAGGCCGGACATGTCCGGCAGGTACACGTCCAGGAGCACGAGGTCGGGGTTGCCGGTGCGCACCGATTCGAGGGCCTCCGCGGCGGTCCGCGCCACCCCGACCGTGGTGAACCCCGGTGTCTTGTCGACGAATCGGCGGTGGATCTCCGCGACCATGAAGTCGTCGTCGACGACCAGGACCTCATACATCGCCGCGCCGTCCCGTCATGATCGGAGAGTCTAGCTACGCGGCACGTGGACGGTGAACAAGGCACCACCGGTGCCGGGTGCGTCCGAGACGGCCGCGGACCCGCCGTGCTGGGAGCTGACGAGACGGACCAGGGCGAGCCCGATTCCGCGGCCGCCGGGCGTGCCGGGCTTCGAGGTGACCCCGCGGGAGAAGATCTCCTCCCGCATCGTCTCGGGAACTCCGGGCCCGGAATCGGCGACCTCGATGAGAATGCCGTCGTCGTCGGTGATCCGGATCGAGATCCGTGCGTCCCGGCCGCCCTCGGAGACGTCGACGGCGTTGTCGATGAGGTTGCCGAGCACGGTGATCACGTCGGTGGCGAGTTCGGGGTCGAGGGCGTGCAGGTGTGAGTCCGGTTCCAGCGTCAGCGACACCCCGGTCTCGGCGGCGAGCGACGTCTTCGCGATCAGCAGCGCGGCCACGGCGGGATCCGAGATACGTTGCGTGACAGCGTCACTGATCTCAGCCCGGCGGCGGGTGAGGGTGCCGACGAACTCGGTGACCGCGTCGTAGTCGCCGAGCTGCGTCAGCCCCGAGATCGTGTGCAGCTGGTTGGCGAACTCGTGCGTCTGCGCCCGCAGGGTGTCGGTGACACTCTTGTGCGAAGACAGCTGGCTCTGCATCGACGCCAGTTCGGTGCTGTCGCGCATCGTGGTGACGGTGCCGATCGCGTGGCCCTGGCTGGTCGCGGCGCGGCGGCTCAAGGCGAGCATCCGCGACGACGTCGACAGCACCACGTCGCGGCCGTCCTCCCCGGTGAGGAGGTACTGCCGGACGGCCGGGTCGAGCGCGACGTCGTCGACGTGCCTGCCGACGGCGTCGCCGGTGAGGTCGAGCAATTCCTGGGCGCTGTCGTTGAGCACGGTGATCACACCGTCGGGGTTCACCGCGACCACCCCCTCGCGGATGCTGTGCAGCAGGGCCTCGCGATGGTCGGCGAGACTTGCGATCTCGGCGATTTCGAGTCCGCGGGTGTGGGTCTTGATCCGGCGGGACAGCAGCCACGAACCGAGAAGCCCCAGACCGGCGCCGATTCCGAGGTACAGGAGCAGGCGCGCCCCCGCGCTGCTGAGCAGGTCCCAGATGGACGGGTAGTCGTCGCTGACGGAGACGACCGCCAGGACGTCCCCGGTCGCGGACAGGATCGGGACGTGCCCGACGATGGCGCGGCGCCCGTCGACGTCCACGTCGCCCGACCAGGCGCGTCCGGTCATCACGTCGCTGGCCCCGAGTTCCGCGGGAACCCCGAGCCGGGTCGGATCCGACGACACGGTGACCGCCCCGTTCGGCGCGACGATCTCGGCGAGCGTGGCGCCCGACAGGTTGACGGCGCGATCGACCTCCGGTGCCAGCACCCGCTCGACCGAGCGGTCCGACAGCTGGTCGCGCACCACCGGCGTCGACGCCACGTTCTCGGCCACCGCGATCATGCGCTGTCCCTGGAGGTCGCGGAACTCCACGGTCGACTGGTGGACCGACACCGCGGCCACCGCGAGCAGCACGACGGCGACGACGACGAGCTGGAGGAGCAGGACCTGGCCCGCGAGGCTACGAACGCGGGGATGAAGTGGTGACCACAATGAACTTAAGTTCCGTTTCGTTCGCATAGGTGACGTGCATCACGCCAGAGGTTCAGTATTGCGGAAGATCACATTCATGGCGAAATGGGGAACGATGTCGAGAACAGGTAGCGGGAGCAGGGTACGCGCGCTGCTCCTGCTCGCGCTCGTGGGCCTCCTCGTGGCCGGCTGCGGGGTCACCCGCGGCGAGGACGAGGGCCTGCACAGGGTGCGGATGATGGTTCCGAACAGTCCGGGCGGCGGCTACGACCTCACGGCGCGGACCGCGGTGAAGATCATGGAAGACGAGGACATCACCGGCCGCGTCGAGGTCTTCAACGTGATCGGCGCAGGTGGAACGGTGGCGATGGCCCGGCTGATGAACGAGGCCGGCAACGACGACCTCATGATGATGATGGGCCTCGGCGTCGTCGGCGCCGGATACACCAACGGCTCCACCGCACGGGTCTCCGACGCGACCGCCCTGGCCAAGATGGTCGAGGAGCAGGAGGGCATTCTCGTGCCCGCGGATTCGCCACTGCAGACCATCGACGACTTCGTTGCGGCCTGGCGTGCGGACCCGGCGTCGATCACCATCGGCGGCGGTTCCTCGCCCGGCGGCCCCGACCACCTGTTCCCGATGGAGACGGCACGCGCGGTGGGAGTGGACCCGAACGCGGTGAACTACGTGTCCTATGACGGCGGCGGCGACCTGCTGACGGCCCTTCTCGGTAAGAAGATCACCGCGGGCACGTCGGGCCTCGGCGAGTACGTGGACCAGATCGAGGCCGGCCAGGTCCGGGTCCTCGCGGTGTCGGGAAACGAGCGGGTCGAAGGCGTCGACGCGCCGACGCTCACCGAGGCCGGAGTGGACCTGACCTTCACCAACTGGCGGGGCGTCCTGGCGCCGCCCGGGCTGTCCGACGGCGCCAAGGCCGACATGGTCGAGGCGCTTGAAAAGTTGCACGACACACCGGAATGGAAGGAGGCCCTGGTGAAGAACGGTTGGAGTGACGCCTTCATGACGGGACCGGAGTTCGAGCAGTTCCTCCGGGACCAGGACGAGCGGGTCTCGTCCACGCTGGCCGAATTGGGGCTGGCATGACCGCGCCCGCAGAACCGTCCGCCGTCTCCGCGGACAGGGCGCCGAAGCGGAGGGACTACGCGCAGTTCGTCGTGTGCGCGGTGCTGGCCGTGATCGGGGCGTTCCTCGTCGTCGACGCGCTGTCGCTCAGCGAGGGCTTCGCGAAGGTGGACCCGGTGGGCCCGCGACTGTTCCCGCTCGTCATCGGTGGGGGACTGCTGGTGTTGTCGGTGGTGTTCGCCGTCGCGATCCTGCGTGGCTCCACCGGGGACGCGGACAGCGGCGAGGACGTCGATCCGGACTCCCCGGGCGACTGGAAGACAGTCGGTCTGCTCGTCGGGTTGTTCGTGGTGACCATCGCGCTCGTCGACTTCCTGGGCTGGGCGATCATCGGCACCGTCCTGTTCGCCGGGGCCGCAACAATTCTGGGCAGCAGGCACTGGGTGCGCAACATCGCGATCGGGGCCGTGCTCGGATTCGGCAGCTTCTACGCGTTCTACGTCGGGCTCGGAATACCGCTGCCCGCAGGCATTCTGGACGGAATTCTCTGACATGGACAATCTGAACTGGCTGCTGCAGGGGTTCGAGCAGGCAGCCACCCCCATGAACCTGCTCTACGCCTGCATCGGCGTCCTGCTCGGCACGGCGGTCGGTGTGCTTCCGGGCATCGGACCGGCCATGACCGTCGCCCTCCTGCTTCCCGTCACCTACAACGTCAGCCCGAGCGCCGCGTTCATCATGTTCGCCGGCATCTACTACGGCGGCATGTACGGCGGGTCGACGACGTCGATCCTGCTGAACACGCCGGGCGAGTCCTCCTCGGTGATCACGGCGATCGAAGGCAACAAGATGGCGAGAGCGGGCAGGGCCGCGCAGGCCCTGGCGACCGCCGCGATCGGGTCGTTCGTCGCCGGGTCCATCGGCACGATGCTCCTGGTGCTCTTCGCGCCTGCCGTCTCGAGTTTCGCGGTCACCCTCGGTGCGCCGTCCTACCTCGCGATCATGCTGCTCGCTCTCGTCGCCGTCACCGCGGTCCTCGGAACCTCCAAGCTCCGCGGATGCATCTCCCTGCTCCTCGGTCTCGCGATCGGGTTGGTCGGCATCGACTTCCTCACCGGCCAGCCGCGTGCCACGTTCGGCATCCCGCAGCTGTCGGACGGGATCGACATCGTCGTCGTCGCCGTCGCCGTGTTCGCGCTCGGCGAGGCCCTCTGGGTCGCCGCGCACCTCCGCCGCAAACCGGCCGAGGTCATTCCCGTCGGCAGGCCCTGGATGGGTGGGAGCGACTGGAAGCGTTCCTGGAAGCCGTGGCTGCGGGGCACCGCCTACGGGTTCCCGTTCGGTGCGCTGCCCGCGGGCGGTGCCGAACTGCCCACGTTCCTCTCCTACATCACCGAGAAGAAGCTGTCGAAGCACAAGGACGAATTCGGCAAGGGCGCCATCGAGGGTGTCGCAGGCCCCGAGGCCGCCAACAACGCGTCGGCGGCAGGCACGCTCGTGCCGATGCTCTCGCTCGGTCTGCCGACCAACGCCACGGCCGCGGTCATGCTGACGGCCTTCGTGTCGTACGGCATCCAGCCGGGCCCGACCCTGTTCGAGAAGGAACCGCTGCTGATCTGGACGCTGATCGCCAGTCTGTTCATCGGCAACTTCCTGCTGCTGGTGCTCAACCTTCCGCTCGCGCCGCTGTGGGCGAAGCTGCTTCGCACCCCGCGCCCCTACCTGTACGCGGGCATCCTGTTCTTCGCCGCCCTGGGCGCGTTCGCCGTCAACCTCCAATGGCTCGACCTGGCGCTGCTGCTGACGTTCGGGTTGCTGGGTCTGATGATGCGGAGGTTCGGGCTGCCGGTGCTGCCGTTGATCATCGGCGTCATCCTCGGGCCGCGCATCGAACGGCAACTGCGGCAGAGCTTGCAACTCGGCGGCGGCGACTGGGGCAGCCTGTTCACCGAGCCCGTCGCGATCATCGTCTACATCGTGATCGCCGTACTCCTCATCGCACCCCTCGTCGCCAAGGTCGTCCGCGCGCACTACCCCGTCGCGGCCCCCGATTTCCCCGACGGACCGGCCGGCGGCGACTCCACCGACACCAGAGAGAAGGCACACGCATGATCGTCGTCGGATACACCCCCGACCAGTTCGGAGGGGCGGCCCTCGAACACGGCGTCGCGGAGGCGCAGCTGCGCGGAACGTCGCTGCTCGTGATCAACTCGTCGAAAGGCGACTCCCTCGCCGATCAGTCGTTCGCCGACAACGCGCACCTGCAGGAACTCGAAGGCACACTGGCCGCGAGCGGAATCGGCCACGAGGTCCGGCAGATCGTCGGGGACGACACCGTCGACGTGATCCTCGAGGCGATGACGGCGCCGAACGCGGAACTGCTCGTGATCGGCATCCGCGACCGCACCCCCGTCGGAAAGCTGCTGATGGGAAGCACCGCCCAGCGGCTGCTGCTGGGCTGCCGCAAACCGGTCCTCGCAGTCAAGCCCGCCGAGCGCTGACGCACCCGTGAGTACTTGTCAACCGCCCGCGCTGGCTGTCAGCATGGTCGTGAGACACCTGGCAGTCAGCGTGGGGAGCGGAG
>NZ_JARJBD010000269.1:0-1754 GCF_029269925.1 Rhodococcus sp. T2V | reverse complement strand
TCGGCGAGGACGGTGCCCTGGGTGATGGCGGAGCCGGGTTCGACGGCGAGGCCGGTGACGGTGCCGGCCTTGTGGGCGTTGACGGGGTTTTCCATCTTCATGGCCTCGAGGACGGCGATGAGGTCGCCCTCGGCGACCTGCTGTCCTTCTTCGACGGCGACCTTGACGACGGTGCCCTGCATGGGGGCGGTGACGGCGTCACCGGAGGCGGCGCCGCCGTGGGCGCCGCCGCGGGTGCGGGCCTTGGGCTTCTTGCGGACCGCCCCGGCCGGGGCACCCGCGCCGCCGGTGCCGAGGGTGAACTGGCCGGGCAGCGACACCTCGACGCGGCGGCCGCCGACCTCGACGACGACGTTCTGCCGGGGCAGGGTGTCCTCGTCGTCGAGGGGGGCGGCGCCGGTGAAGGGTTCGATCTGGTTGTCCCATTCGGTTTCGATCCACTTGGTGTAGACGTCGAATGAGGTGCCGTCGCCGATGAAGGCGGGGTCGGCGACGATGGCCCGGTGGAACGGGATGACGGTGGCCAGGCCTTCGACCTGGAATTCGGCGAGGGCGCGGCGGGCCCGGGCGAGGGCTTCGTCGCGGGTGGCGCCGGTGACGATCAGCTTGGCGAGCATGGAGTCGAACTGGCCGCCGATCACGGAGCCGGTTTCGACGCCGGAGTCCATCCGGACGCCGGGGCCGGTGGGGGGCACGAACTTGGTGACCGGGCCGGGGGCGGGCAGGAAGCCGCGGCCGGCGTCCTCGCCGTTGATGCGGAATTCGAAGGCGTGGCCGCGGGGGGTGGGGTCCTCGAGGAGGTCGAGGGCCTCGCCGTTGGCGATCTTGAACTGCTGCAGCACCAGGTCGATGCCGGCGGTTTCCTCGGTGACGGGGTGTTCGACCTGCAGGCGGGTGTTGACCTCGAGGAAGGAGACGGTGTCGCCCTGGACGAGGTATTCGACGGTGCCGGCGCCGTAGTAGCCGGCCTCTGTGCAGATGGCCTTGGCGGAGCTGTGGATGCGGGCGCGTTGGTCGTCGGTGAGGAACGGGGCGGGGGCTTCCTCGACGAGTTTCTGGAAGCGGCGTTGCAGGGAGCAGTCGCGGGTGCCGGCGACGATGACGTTGCCGTGCTGGTCGGCGATGACCTGCGCTTCGACGTGCCGGGCCTTGTCCAGATACTGTTCGACGAAGCATTCGCCGCGGCCGAAGGCGGCGACGGCCTCGCGGGTGGCGGAGTCGAACAGTTCGGGGATTTCTTCGATGGTGTGGGCGACCTTCATGCCGCGGCCGCCGCCGCCGAAGGCGGCCTTGATGGCGACGGGGACGCCGTATTCCTGCGCGAAGGCGACGACCTCGTCGGCGTTCTTGACGGGGTCCTTGGTGCCGGCGGCCATCGGGGCCTTCGCCTTTTCGGCGATGTGGCGGGCGGTGACCTTGTCGCCGAGGTCGCGGATCGATTGCGGGGAGGGGCCGATCCAGATCAGGCCGGCGTCGATCACGGCCTGGGCGAAGTCGGCGTTTTCGGAGAGGAAGCCGTAGCCGGGGTGGATGGCGTCGGCGCCGGACTTGGTGGCGGCGTCGAGGATTTTGTCGAACACCAGGTAGGACTCGGCGGAGGTCTGTCCGCCGAGGGCGAAGGCTTCGTCGGCCAGGCGCACGAACGGGGCGTCGGCGTCGGGTTCGGCGTAGACGGCGACGCTGGCCAGGCCGGCGTCGGCGGCGGCCCGGATCACCCGCACTGCGATCTCACCGCGGTTCGCGACGAGCACCTT
>NZ_JARJBD010000268.1:0-1767 GCF_029269925.1 Rhodococcus sp. T2V | reverse complement strand
CGTCGATCGGGTGTATGAACCGTCGTAGCGGTTGGTTGGCCTACTGGCCGCCCGATCGTCCGGAGCTCATCATGACCCTACCGCGCAGCGTCGCCGACGTGTTGACCACACACACCCTCTTCGAGGTCGAGTGCATCGACCGGATGTACCTCAATGTCTACGTCCCCGGTTTGCAGTACGCCCCAGGTCTGGTCGCCTACGTGCACCGACAGCTCGGGTTGCCGGTCGCCTCCACCGCCCCGCTCGCCAGGATCACCGACCGCTTCGCTGCGGCGGTGCACCGCTTCGCCGACACCCGCCGCATCCCGTGGGTGGACTTCGCCAGGGGCCAGCGCAAGGACGATGTGATGCACGAGTATCTCGAGCATTTTGCTGCGCCCGAGGGGGTGGTGTTCGTCGGACGGGCGCAGGAGAGGACGCCGTTGTTCCGCACCGAGAAGCGCCGCGACGTCGACGGCAAGAGTTATCCGTGGATCGTCAAGTCCACCGGCGTGGTCAACCATTACTACTTCTATTGCGTCGACGCCGACTTCGGCCCGTTCTTCCTCAAGTTCTGCTCGTACTTTCCGTACAACGCCAAACTGTGTATCAACGGCCACCATTGGGCGCAGCGTCAGGCGGCGAGAGCCGGGCTCGGGTTCACCGCACTCGACAACGCCTTCGCTGCCGTTGACGATCCGGCCGCGTTGCAGGCGATCTGTGACCGGCTCACCGGTCCACGCATCGATGCCCTGCTCCGCAAGTGGCTGGCGATTCTGCCGGACCCGTTCACGGACGCCGACCGGGATGCCGGCTACCGCTACGACCTGTCGGTGCTGCAGGCGGAGTTCTCCCTGACCCAGATGCTCGACGCGCCGGTCTCCGGGCGGGTGTTCTTCGAGCAGGTCATCCGCGACAATCTCGACGTCGGTCGCCCGGACCAGGTCACGTTGGTCTTCGACCGGCGGTTGATGCGCCGGGGGCCGCGTGCCACCCCGGGACGATTCCGCACCCGGGTGATCACCGAGGGCGTCACCCCGAGCCTGCACGTCGACTACAAACACACCACCATCAAGCAGTACCACAAACAGGGACGCGCCCTACGCACCGAAACCACCATCAACGACACCCGCGATTTCCACCTCGGGAAACGACTGACACATCTGCCCGCCCTGCGGGAGATCGGCTTTCACGCCAACCGACGCCTGCTGCGCGTCCAACGACTCAGTCACGACCCGATCACCGGTGCCGACGCCCTCACCACGATCACCGGGCCCGTCACCACCGCCACCGGCACCCGAGTGCCGGGACTGCGATTCGCCGACGGGCGCAGCCACGCCCTGCTGTCTGCGCTGCTGGTCTTCCGGCTGCACCCAAACGGTTTCACCAACAAGGACCTGCGCACCCTCACCGGCGAGCTGCGCGGACTCGACCCGGGCACGGTGTCCACCGGGCAGATGACCTACGACCTGCGCCGCCTGAAAACCCGCAACCTCATCGTCCGGATCGAAGGCACCCACCGCTACCAGGTCACCGACCTCGGACTCGACACCGCGAAGTTCCTCACCTGTGTCCACGATCGGGTCCTACGCACGGGTCTGTCCGAACTCGCCGCCCCGACAACCACTCCCGGCCGCCTGCGATCAGCTGCCACCGCCTACCGCATCGCCGTCGATACCCTCACCGACACAGCGCAACTCGCGGCCTGAAATATCAAGCAGTCGAACATGACCCGAACATCACAAAACTTGACTCAATAATCTGGCTACGCCGCTTTTAGCTACCTAG
>NZ_JARJBD010000267.1:0-1774 GCF_029269925.1 Rhodococcus sp. T2V | reverse complement strand
GAAAGATGACATGTGATGGGGACCCCCTCAGCTCGGACGCACGATGGGTGGCGTCAGAGATTTTTCGGGAGCTTGAGGAGGTCCCAATGACTATCGTAGGCGGGTTCGACGTGCACCGGCAGCAGATCACCTTCGACTATGTCGACACCGACACCGGCCGGGTGCGGTGGGGACAGATCCGTCCGGCGACGCGGCACACGCTGCGGGCCTGGCTGGCCGAGCACTGCCCCGGCGGGGACGCCGAGATCGCGGTGGAGGGCTGCACCGGGTGGCGGTACGTGGTGGAGGAGCTGACCGCCGCCGGGGCGGCGGCACAGCTGGCCGACCCGGCCGAGACCGCGGGGCTGCGCGGCCCGAAGAAACACGCGAAGACCGACCGCGCCGACGCCCGGCTGCTGCGCACGCTGCTGCTGGAGGGCCGGTTGCCGCGGTCGTGGATCCCACCCGAGCAGGTCCTCGAGGCCCGGACGTTGGGCCGGTTGTACTGCGCGTTGATGGACGAGCGCCGGGCCTGGCAGCAGCGCATCCACGCGCAGCTGTTCCATCAGGGCTGCCCGCCGATCACCGGACTGTTGACCGTGGCCGGCCGCGACGGGCTCGCCCGGGCCGAGTTGTCGGTCGCGGGCCGGCAGTACGTGGACACCGCACTACGTACGATCGACTCGCTCACCGTCGAGATCGACTCGCTACGTGCACAATTGGTGTCGTTCGCGCGTCGCCAGCCGGGCTGCCGGGCGCTGCAGGCCGACCACTACGGGGTGGGGTGGCTGTGCGCGGTGATCATCTGGGCCGAGATCGGCGACGCCCGCCGGTTCCGCAGTTCCGACCAGGTGGTGCGCTTCGCCGGCCTCGACATCACCGTGTACTCCTCCGACGGCAAACGCTCACCCGGGCACCTGTCCCGGCAGGGGTCGCCGGAGCTGCGGTGGGCGGCGTTCGAGGCGGCCCGGTGCGCCGCCCGCCGGGGGTCCCCGGACTACGCCTACTACCACAAGGTGGCCGCCGTCCTGGACGGCAAACGGCCCGCGCTGGCGGTGGAGCGGAAACTGCTGCGCCGCTGCTACCACACCCTGCGTGAGCTCGGCGAGGTCGCGATGGCGCCGGTCATGGAACGGGAGGTCGCCTGACATGGCCTGTGCGCGTGCCCTGCCCATGATTCACCTGATGCCTGCGGTCGGCTCCCGCCACGATCCTGACGCCACCCCGCCCGGGGTGCGGCGTCCCGGAAAGAATGAGCGGCCGCACCCTCGTTGGCCCGGCATGCCGGGCACCCCATCGATCATCATGTCACCGGGCTCCTCGCCCGTGGACCCAGATAAGGCTGGGCGCCGGCACGCGCCACCCCACACCGCTGCTCCCCGACCAGAACACCGGGAGGCGCCCACGGCCTGAACCACACGTCTTTGCCCTCGTCGACCCCCGGGCTCTCAGCATGCGGCGGATCCTCGCCGACATCAAGGTCGTTCGTCCTCGCTGCGCTGCGGGCGCTCCACCTTGACCCCCGGCTGCGGTCCCCCGCGGCCAGGCACGGGCGACGACGAGGGCAAACACCGGAAACAACCCCCCAAATGACCAACGGATCCCACCTTTACGGGGGTCCGCATCACAGATAAGGTCGTTCGTCCTCGCTGCGCTGCGGGCGCTCCACCTTGACCCCCGGCTGCGGTCCCCCGCGGCCAGGCACGGGCGACGACGAGGGCAAACACCGGAAACAACCCCCCAAATGACCAACGGATCCCACCTTTACGGGGGTCCGCATCACAGATAAGGATCG
>NZ_JARJBD010000266.1:0-1789 GCF_029269925.1 Rhodococcus sp. T2V | reverse complement strand
TGAATGAGGTGAACGGTGAGGCGGACGGCTATTTGAGTCCGGACCGCACGAACGCGTCGCGGACGTAGCGCTGCAGGAACAGGTAGATCAGGAAGATGGGCAGGCATGCCATGCCGGACGCGGCCATGACGGCGCCCCAGTTGTTGCCCTCCTCGCCGAGGAACCCGCGGATTCCGATCTGGACCACGGCATTGGACTGCCGCATCACCAGCGAGGGCCACAGGTACTCGTTCCAGGCCGAGATGAACAGCATGATGCCCAGCGCCGCGAGCGCGGGCCTCATGTTGGGCAGCACCACCTTCCACAGGGTGGCCCACGAGTTCTGTCCGTCGATGAGACTGGCGTCCAGCAGTTCCCGCGGGAACGCCTCCATGTGCTGACGCATCAGCAGGACCCCGAACGCCGAGCACAGGTTGGGGATCACGATGCCCGCCACGGTGTTGAGCAGACCCATCTGCGAGATCAGCAGGTAGTTCGGGATCATCGTCACCTGGAACGGCACCAGCCACGATCCGACGAACAGCAGGAACAACACCTGCTTGCCGAAGAACGTCCACCGCGAGAACGCGTAGGCGGCGAGGATCGCGACCACCAACTGGCTCGTTGCCATCGCGAACGCCATGACGAACGTGTTGCCGAGCATCGACACCATCGGCAGGTTTTCCCACACGTAGCGGACATTGGCGAGGGAGAACGGCGAGGGAATCGGATTGACGGACAACGAGTCCTCCGGCGCGCGGAACGCGGTGGCGAACATCCAGTACACCGGGAACACGCTGAAGAGGGTCACCACGGCGAGGACCACGTGACCGGTCGCGAGCCGGGGCAGTGAGCGAGTGGCGACGGGAGCGTCGCCGGGATCGCGAGCCGGCGGTGCCGCGGTCGTGGCGGCGGCGGGGTCGGCCGGCCCGTCGACGAGTACAAATGTCATGAGTGGTCCTCGTTCTCGATCTCAGTTGTCGTAGAAGCTCAGTCGGTCCGACAGGCGGACGAACACGATCGCGATGAGCCCGAAGCCGAGGAAGAACAGCGTTCCCGCGGCGGCGGACAGTCCGGCGTCGAAGTTCTGGAACCCGAACTGGTAGAGCAGGTAGTAGATGTTCGTGGAGGCGCCGCTGGGTCCGCCCTGGGTGACGATGTCGATGATCGGGTACGCCCACTGCGCCCCGAGGAGGATCGTCATCAGCCCGAGGAACACCAACGTCGGCGACAACAGCGGAAGGATGATCCGGCGGGTGATCGTTGCCTGCGACGCGCCGTCGAGAGCGGCCGCCGACGCGTAGTCGGGACTGATGCCGGCCAGCCCGGCGGAGACCACGAGGACACCGAATCCGAGCATCTGCCACCCGACGATGAGCACCACACCGGCCAGCGCCAGCGAGGGTTCACGGAAGACGTTGCCCAACTCGAAGCCCAGCGTCGCGGCGACCCGGGGAATCGTGCCGCCGTCGGGATTGAACAGCCAGCGCCAGATCGCGCTCCCGGCAACCGGTGTGACCAGGAACGGAACGAAGATCAACGCCTGGTACACGGTCTTCGCCCGCCCGGACACCCGGTTCGACAGCAGCGCCACGACCACGGGGAGCAGCAACGAGAAGACCATGAACGCGAGCACGTACACGACGGTGTTGCGCAGTGCCTGATGGAGTTCGGGCAGCGCGAGCACCCGCGTGTAGTTGTCCAGGCCCACCGGTGTTTTCGGGCTGGTGGGGACCATGTTCCACTTGTAGAACGAGAGCCCGACGGTTTCGGCGAGCGGCTTGTAGATCCAGACGATCAGCAGCACGAC
>NZ_JARJBD010000264.1:0-1794 GCF_029269925.1 Rhodococcus sp. T2V | reverse complement strand
TCCGACAGCCGACCGCCGCGTGTCGAGCCGGGTTTTGGGTGGTTGACCTGCGATAATGCTGCCGTGCAGGGTAATTCGGATTCGCAACGTGATCTGTGGGACGTCTCGTCGGTGGCGGGGCATCTGCTACCCGAGGGCAGTGTGTTCTCGTTCCTCGCCGAGCACCGATACGAGCTGTTCCCGCCCGAGCTGTTCACCGACCTGTTCCCCTCCACCCGCGGACGTCCCTCCCTGGCCCCCGAGGTCGTCGCATCGGTGCTGGTACTTCAGGCCCTGCACGGTCTCTCCGACCGGGCCGCCGCCGAGGCGGTCACCTTCGATTTGCGGTGGAAGGCCGCCTGCGGGCTCCCGGTCGACGGGGCCGCGTTCCATCCGACGGTGCTCACCTACTGGCGTAAACGCCTGGCCGCCTCCGCGCGCCCGAACCGCATCTTCGAGGTGGTCAAGGAGGTGATCGCCGACACCGGTGTGCTGAAGGGACGCACCCGGCGGGCACTGGATTCGACCGTGCTCGATGACGCGGTCGCCACCCAGGACACCGTCACCCAGCTGGTCGCGGCGATCCGCCGGGTGGCCGCCCTCGTCCCCGGCGCCGCGGACGTGGTGGCCCGGCTCGGCACTGCCTGCGACTACTCCACCCCCGGTAAACCCGACATCGCCTGGGAGGACAAGGCGGCCCGCGACCAGCTGGTCGACGCCCTGGTGCGCGACGCGGTGGCGATCGGTGCCGCGTTGACCGGGTCCGACACCGACCCGGTCGACCCGGACTCGCCGGCGGGGCAGGCGTTGGCGTTGCTGGCGCTGGTCGCCGGCCAGGACGTCGAATGGGTCACCGACGACGGCGGCGGCGAGGGTGGCGGGGGCCGGTGGCGGATCGCCCGCAAGGTCGCCCCGGATCGGGTGATCTCCACCGTCGACACCGAGACCCGGCACGCCCGCAAGACCCGCTCGCGCCGGCAGGACGGTTACAAGGGCCACATCGCCGCCGAACCCGACACCGGGTTGATCACCGCTGCGAAACTGACGAAGGCCGCAGGCCGGGGCAGTGGCGACGCGGAGGTCGGCGGTCAGCTGCTCGCCGACGACGACACCCTCGACGGCCCGGCCGAGGTGCTCGGTGATTCCGCCTACGGCAGTGGTCAGTTGCTCGACGACCTCACCGAGGCCGGTCACGATCCGGTGATCAAACCCAAACCCGTCCCCACCCCCACCGGCCTCGAGGACGCGTTCACCGCGGACGAGTTCACCGTCGATCACGACCGCGAGACGGTGACCTGCCCGAACAGCGAGACTGCGTCGTTCGCGAACACACCCCGCACCGCGACGTTCGGACGGGCCTGCACCACCTGCCCATTCCGGTCACGCTGCACCAACTCCGTGCGGGGCCGCACCGTCCATGTCGGGGAACACGATCGGCGGGTGCGGGCCCACCGGGCCCGGTGGGCCCGCGATGAGCAGATGCGCCGGGATTACCGGCAGCATCGCCCGATGATCGAACGCAGCATCGCGTGGATGACCCGCGGAGCACGAACACTGCGGTACCGGGGCGTCGCCAAGAACGACGCGTGGTGGAACCTGAGGGCGGCAGCGGTGAACCTGCACCGGCTCACCGGCCTCGGATTGAGCATCGAGGACGGGATGTGGGCCCTGGGATAGCCCCGGCAGGGATCACCCACCGCGACTACGCGCTCCGCACCCGACGATCAACGGCCCGATCCCGGGCCGGAGCCGAAACCACCATGCTCGAACACCATTTTCGGCACATCATCGACTCCCAGACCGGAGCATTCTCCC
>NZ_JARJBD010000263.1:0-1819 GCF_029269925.1 Rhodococcus sp. T2V | reverse complement strand
TGCACTGCTACCGGCAGACCCGCCGCGGCGAGGCGATCGAGGTATGGGCACCGGCCACCGCCTTCGTCGCCGGCGAGGACGACACCTTTGCCGGCCCCCTCCACCAACTCGGCATCGTCGAGTACGACTGCACCGACGCTGTCGTGCGCGCGAGCTACCGGTCCGTACCGGGCCTCGACGACGTTCACGTCACCGCGGTCCCCGAGGTGATCGCGGCCATCGACGCGCTCGAGGACAGCCACGTCGGTTGATTCCCGGCTCCACCCAGCGCCCGCCCCGCCCGACGCGCCATCCCGGGCGACGACCTACCCCGGCGGCGCGTAGTTCGATGTGCGCCGCATCGTTGCCCGCCGCCGGACCGGGCCCTCACCCGGCAGCCGTGAGCTCCGATAGCCGCTGCAGCGCGCGGAGCGGCCCGCTACCCGCCTGATGCGCCACAGATCATGACGATGGACCCGCATGCCGGGCTCGTCGGGTTGCGCCTCTGCCTGCCAGTCCTTCCGCGGTCCTGGCCATCCGTTGTCGTGGCCTCGGATAAAGTTCGAGGAGCATCGCCCCGCCCGGCACCGTCCCCGGGTGCGAGATACGCAAGGTCAGCATTTTCTCCCCTCCCCGACCACAGATGTCTGTTCGTGTCGGAAGCTATCGGTAGGCACCCACATGTTTCGTCGCACGCCGACCTCGGATGCGACTGCGCCGCATCGAGTGCGGCCACGCTTATGCTGGCGATGCAGTGAAGGCGCTGCTGCTGTTTCGACGATACTGCGGCTGCCGGTGTTGGCCTTGTCGATCTGTTCCAGCGCGGCCGCAGTGCCGCGCGAAGGAGGCCCCCATCGATTGACATGACGGGGGCCTCGCACGCTGCCGGGTTACAGGTAGTGGATCTCCTCCTCGGAGACCGTGCGGCCGGTTCCCAGCTCGATCAGGGCGACCTTCGCGGCAACGAATTCGACGTGCGAATCGCCTCCGATCGATGCGCGGTAGCGAGCGCGCGCGGCGTCCAGTTCTGCAGGACCCTTGACGATTGCAGTGTTGGACATGTGCATCTCCCCTCGTTGTCGACGACATTTTCCTTACAATGTGACGTTGTGTTGTACAAGTGGGGTGCGCAGTACCGGCCTGCCGCCTGTGCCATGGTGCGCGAAGACGTCCAGAAAGGTCGAAAGGGGGAGTATCCGTGCGCTGGAGAAGATTGAGTGCGTCCACCAGGCTGCAACTCGCCATGTTGCCGACCGCCGCGATATCGATCGCACATGCGGCGACCGCGACCGATTCGCCGGTGATGGCGATGTGGGCGTTTCTCATCGCCGGCCTCGCCGCGCACGCGTGGTACCGGGCGGCCGAGCCGAACCCGCACACCGGCCGTCGACCGTGACGGCACCCGTCTCTCGCACCCGTGGCGGCGCTGCGAAGTGCGGTCGCGCACGGGAGAAGGGGACGTGTCATCGTCGCAGCGCAGCGGCCCGATCCGGGGGTGTCGACCCGGGCAGACCGGTGATCGGCGGATCCACCCCGGCCCGGTGTGAGGACCCGCTACCGTTTTCGGATATGGGGACCACCTTCCATGGGCCGAGCCCGTGGCCGCACATCACCCGGGTCATCCGCACCCGCGGAACCCGGCACGCGGCGATCGCCCACCTGGGCCAGGACGCGCCCACCCTGTTGCCGCTGCGCGCAGGTGACGTCCTCGTCGTCAACGCCTCCCGCGCCGCGGTGCGCGCCCACCTGACCTCCCCGGTGGCGCTCGCGTACTACCGGGACGCCGGGGTGCGGGTGCTGTCGTCGCCGGACCTGCACGCCAATGTCATCGCCACCGAGC
>NZ_JARJBD010000262.1:0-1827 GCF_029269925.1 Rhodococcus sp. T2V | reverse complement strand
CTCGACCCCCACGCTGAGGTCGTGACCCGATTCCGTTGCTGCAACGCTCATTCACAAGGTATCCCCGGATCGCTCGCGACGAAACCGGCGGCCAGCGGGCTCAGCGGAAACCGATCACGTCCTCACCCCGGGCCCAGGGGTCGGGTGATCTGCTCTGTCGTACGGCACACGAAGAGCGAGGCCGGGAGAACGGTGTACGGGCCGACGGTGTCGAGGGTTCAGGGCGAAACGAGTGCGGGTACACCGTCGGGTATGGACCAGTCGCAGGCACCGTTGTTGGATGCGTTGGAGCAGTACCACAAGCTTGACCGCTACGGATTCTCCCCGCCCGGGCATCGTCAGGGCCGCGGCGCGGACGAGCGGGTGAGACGGGTTCTCGGCACCGATCCGTTCCGCGCGGACGTGCTCGCCTCCGGCGGTCTGGACGACCGGAAATCGAGGAACGGCTACCTGTCCCAGGCCGAACACCTGATGGCCGACGCGGTCCGGGCCGAACGGGCCTTCTTCTCGACCTGCGGCAGCTCCCTGTCGGTGAAGGCGGCGATGATGGCCGTCGCCGGCAACGATCCCGGCGGCCTGCTCGTCTCCCGCGACTCGCACAAATCCATCGTCGCCGGACTGATCTTCAGTGGTGTCACGCCCCGATGGATCACCCCACGCTGGGACGAGGACATGCACTTTTCCCATCCTCCGTCCCCAGAACAGGTACGGGCCATGTGGGAGAAGCATCCCGACGCGGCCGGCGCACTGATCGTCAGTCCGAGCCCGTACGGCACCTGCGCCGACATCGCCGCCATCGCGCAGGTGTGCCACCAGCGAGGTAAACCCCTCATCGTCGACGAGGCCTGGGGTGCGCATCTGCCCTTCCACGACGACCTGCCGACCTGGGCCATGGACGCCGGCGCCGACATTTGCGTGGTCAGCATCCACAAGATGGGTGCCGGTTTCGAGCAGGGATCGGTCTATCACCTGCAGGGTGACCTGGTCGACGGCACGCACTTGTCGCAATGCGCGGACCTGTTGACGACCACCAGCCCGAACGTGATGTTGTATGCGGCCATCGACGGGTGGCGGCGGCAGATGGTCGAGCACGGTGGGGAGCTGCTCGGCAGCGCTCTCGCACTCGCCGGCCGCACCCGGGAACGGATTGCCCGCATCGACGGGCTGACCGTGCTCGAGGACCGGCTCCTCGGGGAGCAGGCCTCGCACGACCTCGACCGCATGCAGATCCTCATCGATGTCAGCGACCTCGGTGTGTCCGGGTTCCAGTGCACCGATTGGATGCGGGAGCACTGCCACCTCGACGTCGGCATGCACGATCACCGCCGCATCGCGGCGACCTTGTCGATGGCCGACGACGACACCACCACCGGCCGGCTGGTCACCGCGCTCGACGACCTGGCGCAGGCCGCGGCTTCGTTCGATCCACCACCACCGATCTCGTTGCCGAGTCCCGAGGAGTTGCAGCTCGAGTCGGTGATGTCGCCGCGGGATGCGTTCTTCGGGTCGGCGGAGATGGTCGACGCGGACAAGGCCGCCGGGCGCATCGCGGCCGAACCCCTCACCCCGTACCCGCCGGGCCTTCCCGCCGTGGTGCCCGGCGAGCGGCTCGACCAGCCGGTCATCGACTATCTGCGCAGCGGCGTGGACGCCGGGATGGACATCCCCGATGCCGCCGACCAAACCCTCCGCCGCATCCGCGTGGTCGCTGTGTGACCAGTGAAGCCGACCATACTCGGATGTTCCCCGTCTTCGGATCCGGCTAGGGCGCGGCTAGCGTGAGTTTCCTAGGTAGCCGAGTTTTCGTGTCGCGTCGTGCGTGTTGAG
>NZ_JARJBD010000261.1:0-1832 GCF_029269925.1 Rhodococcus sp. T2V | reverse complement strand
GGAACCCCTATTTGTTTATTTTTCTAAATACATTCAAATATGTATCCGCTCATGAATTAATTCTTAGAAAAACTCATCGAGCATCAAATGAAACTGCAATTTATTCATATCAGGATTATCAATACCATATTTTTGAAAAAGCCGTTTCTGTAATGAAGGAGAAAACTCACCGAGGCAGTTCCATAGGATGGCAAGATCCTGGTATCGGTCTGCGATTCCGACTCGTCCAACATCAATACAACCTATTAATTTCCCCTCGTCAAAAATAAGGTTATCAAGTGAGAAATCACCATGAGTGACGACTGAATCCGGTGAGAATGGCAAAAGTTTATGCATTTCTTTCCAGACTTGTTCAACAGGCCAGCCATTACGCTCGTCATCAAAATCACTCGCATCAACCAAACCGTTATTCATTCGTGATTGCGCCTGAGCGAGACGAAATACGCGATCGCTGTTAAAAGGACAATTACAAACAGGAATCGAATGCAACCGGCGCAGGAACACTGCCAGCGCATCAACAATATTTTCACCTGAATCAGGATATTCTTCTAATACCTGGAATGCTGTTTTCCCGGGGATCGCAGTGGTGAGTAACCATGCATCATCAGGAGTACGGATAAAATGCTTGATGGTCGGAAGAGGCATAAATTCCGTCAGCCAGTTTAGTCTGACCATCTCATCTGTAACATCATTGGCAACGCTACCTTTGCCATGTTTCAGAAACAACTCTGGCGCATCGGGCTTCCCATACAATCGATAGATTGTCGCACCTGATTGCCCGACATTATCGCGAGCCCATTTATACCCATATAAATCAGCATCCATGTTGGAATTTAATCGCGGCCTAGAGCAAGACGTTTCCCGTTGAATATGGCTCATAACACCCCTTGTATTACTGTTTATGTAAGCAGACAGTTTTATTGTTCATGACCAAAATCCCTTAACGTGAGTTTTCGTTCCACTGAGCGTCAGACCCCGTAGAAAAGATCAAAGGATCTTCTTGAGATCCTTTTTTTCTGCGCGTAATCTGCTGCTTGCAAACAAAAAAACCACCGCTACCAGCGGTGGTTTGTTTGCCGGATCAAGAGCTACCAACTCTTTTTCCGAAGGTAACTGGCTTCAGCAGAGCGCAGATACCAAATACTGTTCTTCTAGTGTAGCCGTAGTTAGGCCACCACTTCAAGAACTCTGTAGCACCGCCTACATACCTCGCTCTGCTAATCCTGTTACCAGTGGCTGCTGCCAGTGGCGATAAGTCGTGTCTTACCGGGTTGGACTCAAGACGATAGTTACCGGATAAGGCGCAGCGGTCGGGCTGAACGGGGGGTTCGTGCACACAGCCCAGCTTGGAGCGAACGACCTACACCGAACTGAGATACCTACAGCGTGAGCTATGAGAAAGCGCCACGCTTCCCGAAGGGAGAAAGGCGGACAGGTATCCGGTAAGCGGCAGGGTCGGAACAGGAGAGCGCACGAGGGAGCTTCCAGGGGGAAACGCCTGGTATCTTTATAGTCCTGTCGGGTTTCGCCACCTCTGACTTGAGCGTCGATTTTTGTGATGCTCGTCAGGGGGGCGGAGCCTATGGAAAAACGCCAGCAACGCGGCCTTTTTACGGTTCCTGGCCTTTTGCTGGCCTTTTGCTCACATGTTCTTTCCTGCGTTATCCCCTGATTCTGTGGATAACCGTATTACCGCCTTTGAGTGAGCTGATACCGCTCGCCGCAGCCGAACGACCGAGCGCAGCGAGTCAGTGAGCGAGGAAGCGGAAGAGCGCCCAATACGCAAACCGCCTCTCCCCGCGCGTTGGCCGATTCATTAATGCAGCTTCTAG
>NZ_JARJBD010000260.1:0-1841 GCF_029269925.1 Rhodococcus sp. T2V | reverse complement strand
CGCCACAACCTTGCAACGAAAACAGGCCGGAACTAAGCAGCGACACGCTACTAGTGCCGCGTCAGGCAACGTTTGCCCTTGTTGACGATCTCGCGTAGCCGTTCGTCGGCGGCGTGCTTGTTTCGCCAGATGATGTAGCGGCGGATCATGCTGGACTGCTCGCGATGAGAGGCATGGTCGGTGCCATCGAGCGCGAATTAGCGCAGCGCAGTGAACTGTGCCTCGATCCGGTCCAACCACGAACTGTTCGTCGGGGTATACGCGATCTCCACATTGTTCGCCTCCGCCCAGTTGGCGACCCGACGGCACTTCTTCGTGGTCAGGTGCGGCGAGAAGTTGTCACACACGATCGCCAAACGCACACCGATCGGGTAAAGACTGCGCAGGTACAGGCAGAATTCGAGAAACGTCGTGCGGTTCTTGGTGGTCTTGACGTGCCCGTACAGCTTGCCCGTGGCCAAATCGTAGGCGACGAACAGATGCCGCACACCGTGCGGTCGGGTGTAGGTGGCGCGCCGCCGGCGACGCAGCTGCCGGTCCGGATCGTTGTGCCTGCCGCCGCGTTCGGCCCACTGCCGCCCCGGATGCCGGCTGCAGGTTCAACGGGCCGAACTCGTCGACGCAGAACACCACCTCCGGCTCACCGGGCTCGGGCACGACCTCCCGGTCGGCGATCGCATACAGGTGCACGGGCGCGTGCCTCAACGAGGGTAGGCCCGTCCTGGAAACGCATCGTGGTCGCTCGCATCCCTCGCAACGGGCGTCCAGGTCCGCGATGGTATTCGAATAGGTTGCACTGTCACGGCCCCTCGAGACACGTGCGGTGTCCAGACCGTGGCGTGCGCCAATCCCACCAACAGTAGCGTCATGGTCCGATACCGGTGGCGACGCAGCCGTTCCATTTACCCACCAGAATTCTGGATTCTCGTGTTGCGGATCAGAATCGCTGCCCCCAATTCACCGTTGACGAAGCCTTGTCACTCCACCCGAACTCCGCCAAGTAGTAGTATGTTCGGCCAGCGCGAAGATACAGTTGAGACGCCGTGGGCTGGTAGCCGGGGTGCTCGTACAGGGAGATATCCCACCGACACCAGTCCACCGATGAGATGATGTCGTTCCAATCCCCGAGGTGGAAAATGCCCCTTGGTACCCGCCTCAGATCGCGCCATGCCCGACCAGGACCATTCTGCAGCCAGTCGCCGCCTTTGTAGGCGTTCTCAAAATAGTAGGAGAGTGCAGGCAGTGAGTCCGGATTCGTCGTGCCGATGTCACCCGCGGCACGATCCGAGTTGCTCGGAAAGCTGGCGTGCGGCTCCCACGGTGTGTTCGCCAGATGCTCGAACATACCCGCCGGTGAAGTGAAGCTATGTAGAACAGGATCTCCTTTGGAGTCAATACCAGGTGTGGAATAGAGCGGTCGCCCGTCAAGTTCCGTAATCACTGCTGGGTCGTGACTCTCGCCATCGATGGTTAGGTTCATCTCCGGTGGCGTGTGCGGCTTGGGTGCTACGGCTTCGTCGAGCTGGCGGGCACCGCTAGCTACGAAGCTAAGTCGGTCCTCGACGAAAAGTTGGGTCTCTCGTTTGGCCGTGTATTTCTCGACGAGCGCTTCAATGGACGTGACGCCAGCTTCGGTCAGTGTCTGTTTGAGAGCGGCTCCATCCACGATATGCGGGGACAGCGGCTGTGGTACTGCGAGGTTCATGACGGGTTCACTTTCGTCTGTGTTGCAGTGAGGCATTTCTTGAAGACCACTACGATGATCCAGCCCTGTCGACTGGTGCGGCTAGGAGCCCGCTGATTTATCGAGGCGGTGGGGGTTGACGGTGCGGGAGAATGCT